>CAYQNN010000048.1:0-3900 GCA_964418955.1 uncultured Candidatus Saccharibacteria bacterium
AAGAATTGGGCCCGACATTTCCAGTGATAACTATTTCTGCTCCCTGGTCAACTACGGTTTGAGCTGATTGAATTCCTGCTCCCCTCATAGCGTTCACGCCGGCATTCTGGACAGCTCTGAAATCATCCGGCTTTTTATCGTCAATAAATATAAAATAAAGACACCTGCCAAAACGCGGGTCAATTAAAGAATTTAAATTAGGACCATTGCTGGTAATACAAATTTTCATACTAATTATCTCTCTCTGGTCATTACGCTGCCGCATTTAGGACATTTTTGTTCATAACAAGGAACTCCTGTTTGATGAACAGCTCTTGCGCCGCATTTTGGGCAGACACATTCGCCTCCGGATCCCAAACCAAAACCGCCGGACTGGCGGCCTCGTCCGCCTCCTTTACCTAAACCTTGCCCAGTTCCTGGTCCTTGACCAGCTGGCCCTGTTCCGTTTCCTAATGGTGACATAATTCAAAATTAATCTAACAAAAATTGTGTTTATCCGACACGACCTTTATTTTTTCTTTTTAGACCGGTTTAATTCTTTAAGGCGTTCTTCGCGGTCTTTCATCTCATCTTTTAACGCATCTATCTCTTGCTGAATTGCCTTTTTATCTTCTTCTATTATTCCTTTTTCTTCTTTGGCTGTCGGCTGAACTGAAGGATAGGTTGAGGGATAATATCCTCGCCTCTCCCAGACAGGATATTCATAACCCGCTCTTTGCCGGCCGGTAAGACCGGCAGCTCTGTACCAATTTCTATATCCTCTTCCACCGCCGCCTCCTCGACCATACCAACCAAAACCTCTACCTCTACCGGAATATCTGCCGCCAAAACCTGTTTTTGTATAACCGGGCCTGTCATAGCCAACGCAATAACCTAATCCTCTTCCGGTCATTGCCCCTTGCCCCGCAGGTCCCGTTCCATCTCCAAATGGCATAATTTATTCTATAACTTATTTTAACACATTTTCGACCTTTAATGTATAGTATATATCTATTTTAAATATATACCCATAACTATTGTTTGTCAACCCCATCTAAAAGCAAAAGACAGGAAGTAATTCCCGTCTTTAACTATTTTTAATTAGTTATTTTGTTCTATTCACCCTCTCATTTGGCAAACATCAAAAAATGGAGAAATTTTCTTGATAATACCTAAAACATATTCGTCGGGATAGGGTTTAATATTCTCAAATTTAGGATTAAGCGTTTTCGTCGGCCTAAAATTCTGTAAATAATATTTTTCTCCTTTTATTTTCCCGCCAGAAGAAATCCAAGCAACAATTTTTAAAATATCTTTTTCATCCAGCAAAGTGGGCACTACGGTTGTCCGAAATTCATAATCTATCTCATTTTCTTTTAAAATTTCAATACTTTTTTCAATTTTTCTTAAATCTATTTTCACGCCGGAAACTTTTTGGTATTTGTCTTTTGGCGCTTTAATATCAAGCGACACATAATCAATTAATTTTTTATCAATCAAGCTTTTAAGCATTTCTGGATTTGAACCGTTAGTGTCTATCTTAATCGCATATCCCAACTTTTTAATTTTTCTGGCAAATTTCGGCAAATCTTTATTCATAGTCGGCTCTCCGCCAAGTAAAACACAACCGTCTAATAAATCTCTCCTTTCGTCTAAAAATTCAAAGAATTTTTTTTCTGTTATCCTTGGCTGTTCTTTGATTTTTTCTGGAAGAACAAGTTCTGATGAATAGCACCAAGGACAGCGAAAATTACACCCTGCTAAAAAAACCGTGCAAGATAGCTTGCCCGGAAAGTCAATTAAAGTAAGATTTTCTAATCCGCCAATAATCATATAAATTCTTTAGAAATTAAAGCTTATTTTCAGCTGGCAATTTAAATTCCTTCCGCTCTTTATATTCTTCCTGTTTCCCATTATTCCACTGTCTAACCGGCCGAAGATAACCGACTACCCTTGAATAAACCTCGCAGGGCTGTTTAATAGCGCATTTCGGACAATAAAAATGTTCTCCTGATAAATAGCCATGGGTAGGACAAATTGAAAAAGTAGGAGTTAAGGTAATATAGGGAAGATGAAATTTTTCAAAAACTTTTTTAATCAGCATTTTAGAAGTTTCAACATCGGAAATTTTCTCTCCTAAGAAAAGATGAAGAACTGTATTATGAATAAAAACTAAGGTATTTTTGCCTGCTAAATAGTTATGATTCTTTTCGGTCATTAAATCATAAAACTGGTTATCTTTTACGTTAACTTTTGAAATTTCTTTTACTCTCACCACCGGGAGATAGCGCTTTTTTCTGTTGGACAAGCTTTCTCTAATTCTTGAAGCATTAACCGTATTGGTTAGTTTATTTTTTATTTTAGTTATTTGGTATTTAGGAATTCGTAATCTATATATATTAACTTCGTTTTTTCTTTTAGTAGATTTTTCTTTTTTGCCTATCATAATTCCGGCGCGGCTACAGAATTCTAAAACATCGTCTGCTAATTTTGAAGAAACAGTATAATATTCAAAACCTCCTTGAACTCTATCAATATGACCATCGCTATCCATTAAACCGGAGAGAAGCGCGTATATATTATTTTTGTTTATATTTTCCTTCACTTGTTTGGGAACAGAAATAATATATACCTTCTTCCCCGCCCCGAAACCATAATTAAAAAAGAATTCTGAAACACTTTTTTTAGAACTAGAAACTTCTTTTAATAATTTATTACCTCTCTTTTCGTTTCTAATAACATTAACATCGCAATCAAAATATTGATTAAGAATTCTTGCTGCTTTTTCTAATGGTTCTTGATGTTCACTGAAAAACCGAATTTTATATCTCTCTAATTTATTCCCTCCTCTATTATCAATAAACTCTGAAATAGAGCCATCGCCAATGAAAAACCCAATCAGCCACATTAAATCATCGTTTAATTCAGTTTGCTTCTCAGAATATAAATTAGTAGAATTTTGTAGAATATAATCTCCAGACTTTAATTCGTCTGCTCTTTTTTCTCTAACTTTGTATTTTGGAAATTCTCGATATTTTTCCCGGCATTCAGGATTCCATCTTATGTGGCTAGCAAATACTTTTAAATTCGGCATTTTCTCTTGACAAATAGGGCAAGCTGGATTTGGCTTAAATTTTTCCAAGACGAAAAATGGATGCCAATCAGAAGTAGTGATATCTAAATTTCTTTCACCTTTTATTCTAATTTTGTTATATTTTTTAACATCAATTTTTACCGCTTTTAAAATTTTGTCCCATTCGCTAATTTCTCTTTCTGGGTTGTAACTTAGGGCTTTAATCGGTTTTAATTTTTTGAAATTTCTGACAATACTCTCTATCGCTAATAATCCCTTATTAGTTAAAACCCTGTTTCCTTTTTCTATACAGCCACCGGTATATTTGCACTGAATTTCGTCTTGAAGTTTCAATGCCTCAAAAGAATCGGTAGTAAATCCAACCGGAAGTTGAGAAGAATTAGTATAATAAGGTGTTTCTTTTGTTCCGGCGGTAATAATATCCGGATACCTTTTCTTGTCTTCTAAAGCCAAGCGATAAGCAGTAGCTTCGGCCGGGGTAGCTTCTAAATTATAAATATTGCCGGTATCTTCCTGATATTCTACCAGTTTTTTCCTCATAAAATCCAAAATTTCCAAAGCAAACTTTTTTCCCCGCCGAGTGGTAATATCTTCGCCAATAAAGTTTAAAAGAGCTTCGTTCATACCAACCAAACCAATGGTTGCAAAATGATTAGCAAAATACTTTCCTCTCATTTTTTTTATTCCCGATAAATAAAATTTAGAATAAGGATAAAGCCCCTTTTCAATGAAATTCTCCAGCGTTTTTCTTTTTATTTCCAGACTTTCTTCCGCCAAATCCATTATTGCTCCCAACTTTTTAAATAATTCTTTTTTAGTTTTTGATA
>CAYQNN010000049.1:0-3884 GCA_964418955.1 uncultured Candidatus Saccharibacteria bacterium
TCTTTAAACATCTTGGCATAAGTCCCTTTTCCGGAATTTTTTTTGCCTAAAAAATAAGCAATAAAAGTATTTTCTTTTAAATATTCTCTGAGTTTTTTAATTTCCCCTCCCGCTTTCAATTCAAAATAGGCCTGTCTTTGGCCAAAGTCAGTTAAATCAAATTTTTTTGAGGAATCAATTTTAGTTTTAAAAAGTGGAAATTCTAAATTTTCCATTTTTTTATTCTAGAATGTTAAAATTATTCCCATCGGAAACAATTTTAACATCTCCGTTAATGTCCGTTCTTAAAACTTGTATACCAAATTCTTTCAACCTTGCCAAGACGTCGGGGTGTGGATGGCCGTATTGATTATCCTTACCAACCTGAATAATAGCTATTTTTGGCGAGACCGCTTCTAAAAATTTTAGCGAGCTGGAAGTTTTACTGCCATGATGACATACCTTTAAAATATCAGAATCTAAATCAACATCTTGCTTAACTAATTTCGCCTCTACCCCTTTTCCAATGTCCCCGGTAAACAGAAAAGAGATATTCCCAAAAAATAAATGGGCAACAACAGAGGTATCATTACATCCCTTAAATTCTTGTCCCTCTAAATTTTCAAATGGATGCAGAACTTCAATAAAAGATTTAGATAATATTATTTTCTGGCCGGCTTCGGCTATTTTAATTTCTGCCCCCTCCTCTTTAATTAATTTATCCCACTCTTCCCACTCATTATTTTCTCTAACAATTCCTGTCCATAAAATATTTTCAACTTCGTACCTCTTTAAAACCTCAAATAAACCGAAATAATGGTCGTGCTCCGGATGAGTTAAAATTATTAAATCAATGGTCCTATCATAAAAAGGCATTTCTTCCGCCAATTTTTCTAAAATAGCGGAGGACGGGCCTCCGTCAATTAAAATCTGCTGTTTCGCCGGTGTCTCAATAAAAATACTGTCTCCCTGCCCGACGTCAAAAAAAACAATCTTAAGGAGCTGACTTCTTCTTAAGCCATAAACAACAAGCCAAGCAATAATATTCAAACAAAACAAACCGGACAGGATAATCCAAACTAATTTTTTATTTCTTACAAACATTTAAAGAAAACCCGAGGGAACGCCCTCGGGTTAGTGGCTCCGTCTACGGGACGACGTTAGAACCTGTTTTAGTCAATAAACTTAAAAGTAGAAAGGATTTGGTCACATCCCAAACATTCATCATCTGAACAATAATCTATCTCTATTGTATATACGTAGTTTTCTGTATTTACAATATATAACTTAACATACTCTAGGCAATCTACAATTACATTTCCCACATGATAAAAAAGCTCTACTGCTGGCTCGCCGTTAATAGAAGTATCGTTTCTTTCTCTTGGCTCTCCAGCCATTATATATCCTGCGGCTGTTAAATAATCTATTATTTCGGACTCAGACGTTGATGAATCCCAAACAATTATTTTAACACTATCCGCCCTTTCAGGTAGTTTTTCAGGCCCTTCTTCTTCAGTTAATTCACATAATTCACCGCAATTCAAAGAAACAAACCATAATACCGAAGGATTTTCCGGGTTTTCCTCGTCTATTATCTTCCACTCTTCTGGATATTTAAACTCAAATCCATACTCCGTATTTCTATACGTTTTCCAACCAGCGGTTTCGTCCTTTGGCACTTCTTTTTCCTCCTCTATTTTTTCCTCCGGTGCCCATAAATATTGATAAGCTAAAACTCCTCCTATAGCGATAATGCCTATGGCTATGATAATTATAATTGCTAATGAAGACACAATGCCTTTTTGGTTTTGATTTTTCATAGTTTTAGTTTGTTTAATTTGTTAATTTATGACTTCTTTTATTCTACCACAATAAAAAACCCGAGGCAACAACCTCGAGCTATGCCCTAACCTCTAACCTAAAAGGAATAAAGTTTTGACAACCTTGAAACCTTAATCAATTCCTCAAACTCTATTGTTTTGGGGGAGCACGGGAAGCATTGATAAATCAATAGTTCTATCATAAAAAGGCATTTCTTTCGCCAATTTCTCCAAAATCGCGGAGGTCGGACCTCCGTCAATTAAAATTTGCTGTTTTGCCGGCGTTTCAATAAAAATACTGTCTCCTTGACCGATATCAAAAAAAACAACCTTAAGCGGCTGACTTTTTCTTAAATCATAAACAACAAACCAAGCAACGAGATTCAAACAGAATAAACCGGACAGGATAACTAAAACTAATCTTTTTCTTTTTTTCAATAGCACTTTCCTTAACAAAACCAATTAAAGTAAACCCTTCACTTTTTCCGAGAAAGGTGAAGGGTAAACTATCTCTGATTATTTATTATTATTTTCTTATTATATCACGCCAAATAACTCAAAGCCATCAATATAGTGATGGCTTTGAGTTACGATTAGAACCGAAACTTTAAAAGAAAAGTTATCTTGAGATGTCTATTTCAAGAATATATAATTATTCCTTAGCAGCTCGTGGTGAACTCGCTGTGAACTAAATCAAGGTTCTGCCGAGCGAAGCGAGGCATGGTTCTTATTTTAATTCCTTTGCCAGTTTTTCTGCGTCTTCTTTTCCTAAAATTCTAAACATCTTAGTACCACATTTTGGACATGTACCGGTTGCCGCTTTCCTTTCTACTTTTCCCTTACCTTTCATTGATACTATTTTTGGGTTCTGTATTTCTCTTTTTGCTTTACATTTTACACAATATGCTTCCATAGTATTAAATAAAAATATAAATTTTATTATCTACGACCTTTTTGTTAAATAATTTGCTTTGCAAATTAAAATCTAAAAGATTTTATTTAACAGGGTGAATAAAAAGTTTTCCACAGTTTTTCTATATTAGTATATCTTATTTTAGCTTAAAGCATTAGTCAAGCCTTCACCCCGCCAAGGCGGGGTGAAGGGCAAAATCCTTAAAAACGTTCAACTTTTATCTCTTTAATAATTTCTCTAATTATTTTCGTACTATTCAACTGTTTTTCTATCTCTTTTATTGTCTCAATTTTCCCCTCGGCTGTCTGATGTTTAGGTATAAATAGAGTACAGCAATCTTCTTGGGGTTTTATTGAAATTTCAAAAAATCCTATTTTTCTTGCTAATTTAATTATCTCCTCTTTATCTAAACCAACTAACGGTCTCAAAATCGGAATTTTAACCGACTGCTCAGTAATTTTAATATTTGGCAGGGTTTGAGAACTTACCTGTCCCAAGCTCTCACCGGTAACCAATGCCTGGCAATTTTCTTTTTCGGCAATTCTTTCTGCTATTTTTAGCATTAACCTCCGATAAAGCAGAACTCTATATTTTGCCGGCGTTTTTGTTTTAATTTCTATTTGCGCTTTTTGAAAAGGAACAAAATAAATTTTGAGATGCGATTGATAATTTAAGAAAATCTTTGCCATTTCTTTCACTTTCTCAATACTGGCGTTAGAAACTAAGGGAAAACTATGAAAATGCAGCCAAACATTTTCAGCTCCTCTTTTGGCAATTGAATAAACCGCTATAGGAGAATCAATTCCTCCGGACACTAAAGATAAAATCTTTCCGCTGCTTCCTATTGGAAGTCCGCCTACTCCTTTTTGCTTTTTAAGGTATAAAAATACTCCTTTTTTTCTGACCTCCACAAAAATCTCTCTCTTAGGTTTATCTAAATCAACTTTTCTGTTTATATTTCTGGCAATTCTATCAATAATTTTTCTATCTTTTTTCATCCTTATGGCAAATGTCTCATTTTTCTTTATCCAATCGGCATAATTCTTATCTATAAAATTTATAAGCTGACTTACATTAGAAAAACAAAAACTCTCTGCTATCCAGGCAATCCCAAAAACTCTTTTTACTATTTTTAGGGCTGCTTTAGCTTGTTCTGTTTCTATAAAAATCCT
>CAYQNN010000050.1:0-3880 GCA_964418955.1 uncultured Candidatus Saccharibacteria bacterium
AATACCTTTGTATTTTTCTAATTTTTGAATTGGCGTTTTAACTAAAATCAACATTTAATTTCCCAAGTTATAAATTAATTTAATTTCTTTAATAATTTATTTTACCTCGCTAAGAATTACGAAACAAGATAATGTATGAGGCCGCCTAATTTTGCATTCTTAAGGCATCAAAGCGGGCATCTGTATTTTTTTAAAGACAACATAAATTGTACCGGAGATAATTCGTTTTGAAAAGCCTAATGGACCCTTTTTGTATTGTATCAGATAAGCCCATCAACGTTTTGGCGTTTTCAACCGAGAAACCTGAAGCATCGTTGTTAAAATAGACAAAAACATCTTTTTTTCGCTTCAGCCATTTTTTGATTTTCTCTGCCAAATCCATCAGTTCTTTTTTAGTGTATTTTGAAGAAAATAAAACCTTGGAACCATGCATCCTAATATAAACAAAATCGGCAGTAATTTCTTCGGCTTTTGGTCTATTTCCGCCTTTGGCGGAACGACCGGCAATTACCCAAGCTGCGTTATATTTTCTTAAAACTCTGTAAATTTTATCTTTACACCAACTTTGGTGACGAAATTCAAAAGCAAAACGTAAATCCATAGAGGCCCGGCCTTTATGGATTTTGGCAGGGAAGGGGTCGCGTAAAAATTTTAAAAATTCTTTTAACCTTTTTATATTTTCTGAAGTAGCCTGAAAATTTGGAGGGAATTGAAACAAAATTGGACCAAGCTTTTCCTTAAGATTTAGAGCGTTTTTAATAAATATCCTCCAAGGCCCTTTAACCTCTTTTAGTCTTTTAATATGAGTAATAAAACGACTGGCTTTCACGGCAAATAAAAAATTCTCAGGAGTCTGAGAATACCAATTTTGATAGGTAGCGGGTTTTGGCAAATGATAAAAAGAATAGTTCACTTCTGTTGTCTTAAATCGCTGAGAATAATATTTTAATTTATCTTTAGATGGCAAATCATTCGGATAAAAAATTCCATCCCAATGAGAATAAACCCAGCCAGAAGTGCCTACAAATATCTGTTTCATTTCTTCCTTTCTTTTTTCTGGATTAGATTGTCATCCACTGCCCGAAAAAATTTGATTAAAATCGGATCGTCAAAAATTTCTTTCGCCCACCTTGACCACAGTTCATGTTTTATCTTTCCATATCTTTTCCAATATTCAATTCCCTGGAAGTAGTTTTCTGCTTTGTCAACCTGCCTCACAAATCTCCCTTCTTTACTCAAACCAAGATCAAAATCCTGCCAAATGTTAATTATCTCCTTTTTCAAATCGTCGGGCAATTTTGAAACAAGTTTTTTTAAACTTTTGAGTTCTCTTTTATGTTTCTCCTCCGCTTTCTTCTTTTTTTGGCCGGAAGTAAAATTCGGCCATCTGCCTAAAACTTTTTTTATTTCTTTCTTTTTTTTGACGTCTCTGGGAACAAGAGGGTCATAGGGAGTTTCATCCCAAGTATATACTTCGCAAATATCATGAACCAAAGCCATCTTCAAAACTTTTTCCAAATTAAGACCCTCTTCTTTTCTGGCTAAAAGCCAGGCAATCATAATTACTCTGAATGTATGGCTAGCTGTCGTTTCCGGATTTTTTATCCTATGTAAAACCCACCCTCTTCTTTCTCTTTCTTTCAGTTTTCCTACGTCAATCAAAAAATTAATTATTTTATCTATTTTTTTTTGCTCTTTCATATTCCTTGTTTATGAAATAAAATCCTGTACTCCTATATTAAAACAAAACCATTAAAATTAAAACCCCTAATTAGAAAATTAGGGGCAAAACAAATCTACTAATAAGTCCAGAAAAAACGGAGGGTTTAGCCTTTAGATTTTATTGTATTTAATTTTTCTTATTTTATAAATTACTTTAACCGGTGAAGAAACAACAACTTCGTCCCCTACTTTATGTCCTAAAAGAGCATGCCCAACCGGAGATTCATTGCTAATCATTCCGGCAGTCGGATCCGCTTCAAGGGTGCCTAATATTGTAAATTCATCTTTATCTTTATTTACTTCTATTTCTACCGTTGCTCCAAGATTTATGCTATCCTTATTTTTCTTGGAAGGAGCTTTAATCAACTCAACATTCTTCAGAACATTTTCAAGTTCAACCAATCTTGTATCAAGAAAATTTACATCTTCGCGGAAAGAAATAAATTCAGGATTTAAATCCTCTGATTCTAAAACCTTTGGGACGTCCCCATTTGTTTTGGCCGCCCTAAGCGCTTTCAATCCTTTGTATTCCTTTTTTATATTTTCCAGCCCTTTTTGCGTCAAATAAAATTTTTTTACATCGGTCATACCCTGTAGAAGCCCCGTAGAACAGCGAAGCTGTCTACGGGATTAGCCCTGTAGAGAAACTTCGTTTCTTCTACGAGAAATTTCGAATAATTAAATACTGTTAAATAAATTATCCGCTGTTCTTAATCATTTATTTCTATTTTTATTATTGCCCCGTTTTATTTGTGTCTCTGGCGCATTTCAAAGTTTCTCTACGGGACATATTTTTAAAAAATCCCCTTCTGGGAGGGGATAAGATTAAGCTTTTGTGATTATCTTTCCTTATCCCCTCACCTCCCCAAATAAATTATTTTAACTAATAAATCAGCCAAGCTAAAAATAGGGGTAGTTTTTATACAAATGTTATATTTATGAATATTTTTTATTGATATCATCTCTTTGTTTCAAGTTTAGTCTTTTAATTAAACTTGTCAAGTCGCTTTGGAAAATTTAGTAAAAATAGTTTTTTACTTTACTTTTTAAGGTTTCCCATATCTATACTTTATCTTATTACATCAAAATAGTTTGTCAACCCCTTCGACTCGCTTTGTTCGTTCAAGGCAAGCCCCTCGCCAATAAAAAAACCCTTAAAGGGTCTTTTATAATTATTAGTATTTATTACAAAAAGTACTCGCACTCGTTACATCTTTTTTCACAAAAACACTTTTTAGAAGAGTCTCTAAAATTAGAAGGCAAGTGTCCTTTCGGTATTATCGGCAGTTCTCCTATACTCACTTCAGCATTTTTTATTCCCGCTTCCGGCCTTATTTGTTTTTCCACAAGGTCGTTTATCCGTTTCAAATTAGGGGAAACAAGACCTATAAGTAAATTATAACGATGGCCGGTAGGAAATCTAACTAAATTATAGACCAAAGGACAGTTTTCAAATTTCTGAATCAATTTAGTAATAGTTTTCGGCAAAGCCTCAACTTCAATATTTGCGCTTAAAGAATAAAACTTCTGTATATTCAACAAAGCATGAAAATCTAATAAACCATTTTCTATCAATTTTTCAACTCGATCCTTAACTCCGACTGGAGTTAAGCCAGTTTCCCCAGCAATATCAACAAATTTTCTTCTTCCGTATTCAGACAATGACTTAATTATTTTAAGATCAATCTCATCTAAATCTTTTAGGTTCCAAGAAATGGGAATAGGATAATCTTCAACCGAGAAATCAGCTACTTTTACCCGGTCGCACAAAACAGCAAATTTTATGTCTTTTATCTCCAATTTCTCTTTTTGCTGGCGCATAAAAGACATTACCTTTCTATAAGCCCGGCCAGTGATAATATCATTATCAATTAGTAGAACCTTTCTTCCTTTAACTTTCTCTTCATCTAATCCTTTTCCGTAATCATCCATAACAGCAAGGACTAAATTTTTGTTATCTTTAGACAGCCAATCATAAAGACCCTCGGCATAAAAAACTCCATCATCCTCCAACCCAATTATACACCCTTTTTCTTTGCCAAAATATTTTTTTATATCTTTTCCTATCCCGTCAACAAATTTTTTAATTGGCTTAAGACTTAAAAGAGTATTTTTCAGCATATTTTTTGACATATTCTTTAATTAAAGCATCGCGAAT
>CAYQNN010000051.1:0-3839 GCA_964418955.1 uncultured Candidatus Saccharibacteria bacterium
CATTCGGTCCTAAAATAATAAAAAATTCTCCTTTTTTAACCTCAAAAGACAAATTCTCAATGATTTCATCATTATTTAATTCTACGCTTAAATTTTTTACTTTTAGTATTGAATTATTACCCATATTAAATAATTATATCACAACCTCAAAAAAAACAAAAAAACAATTAAATAAAAAAGCACGGGAAAATTGATTCGCAACCCGTGCTTTTAAAGTTTTTACTCCATACTTATTGCTCTTACAGGACATACATCCATGCAGACTCCACATTCAAGGCAAAGCTGAGGATCAACTTTGGCTGCACCATTGACCATTTTAATTGCTCCGCCGGGACATTCTTTTACGCAGGTTTTGCAACCAATACATTTTTCTTTGTTTACTTTAGCTGGCATTTTTTAGTCCTCCAAAAGTTAAGCCGCTTTAATTTTTTTGAACTTCTTACTTTATTCGTTTAGTTTTTTATAATGAGCAATCGCATTTTTCAATGCTTCAATTGCGATACCGCAACAATCATGTACGTGTTTAGGCAATCCTTTAGCTCCTTCTTTTAAAAATTCTGCCACATCTGAAACATTCAGCTCAAGCGCCTGATTGACATCCTTGCCATTTACTATCTCGGCCAAAGTAGCTGCTGAAATAACCGCGCCAGAACAGCCATAGGTTGCAAATTTTGCATCCTTGATTATTCCTTCTTCAATCATCAAATAAATATCCACATGGTCTCCACAAGCACCGGTAAACCCACCCATAGCATTTGCCTCTTTTTTCAAGGGATCTCCGTCAAGCAAAAAATTCTTTTTATACCCAAAGAATTTAAGAGCCTTATCCGAAAAACCTCCCTCTTTTAATCCTCTTACGACTGATCGTTCCACTAATTTCAATCTTTTCAATTCTTCTAATTCTTCTTTACTTATTTCAGGCATTTTATCTCCTTTTTTAAATTTTTAGAATTTCTATCTTTTTTTATCATATTTTTTCAAAAAAAATCAAGGTCCATTAAAAGATATGTCTTACATTTTTTTTGTGGCCTTAAGCAATCTTAGATAACCGCTGAAGAAAGAATATTTTTCAAAGCGGCTGAATCCTTCCGAAGCCAATGTTTCTGGCAAATTCCTTTTAATAAAATCGAAAGCATAAGGACACTCTATGAGTTTAAAAAAAATTCTTACGTAAAAAGGCATCTTTTCTATTAAAAACTCATTATAATCCAAAATAAAAAACTCACCATCTTTTTTCAATGCCTTAAAGGCGTTTTTAATAATTTGTTTTCTAACCTTTTGGGGAAATCCATGCAGTGCAAAAGAAATAAAAACTTTGTCAAAATAATTCTCGTAAACCAATTCTTTATCAATCCTTTCATTGGTGATTCTAAGGTTGGGAAAATCAGCGCAATTTTTTTTAAATTGGGAGCGCATCTCTTCAGAAATATCAAGCCCTACCAATTCTCCTTTCAGAGAAAGATATTTCGCCATCAAACAGGCATTTCTGCCCGTACCCGCTCCCAAATCAAGAATCCTATCATCTTTTTTAATATCCATTAACTGAACAGCTCTTTCTATCATAGAAGAATATCTTCCAAAGGTTACAATGTTCATTAATCTATCATAATGTTTCGCTATAAATCCTTTGACTTCAACTTTTGATTTTGGGTAATAAACACACATTATTATATCTCCTTTTTAAAGAATTATAATTAGCCACTCCAATTTTTTTGTTCTGAACTTAAAAATTTTTGCAATTCTTTTTCCTCCATTGTTATTGTCTTTATCTCTATATTTATTTTTAATTTATCCAACGGTTCTTTTACAAGTTTGATTAAATCTTCTTTAATAGGAATGTTTTCAAAGGGAAAAGCTAAAATAATCGTTATTTTATCGCCTTTAACTTCTATACCCTTGATTATTCCAAGACTCAAAAGAGTATCGTTAATGCTAGGATGCTTTACCTTTCCTAACAGTTTTTTGATATTATCTGAAGATATATTAATAGTCATTTATTTTTTTAATTTACCCTTTTAATATCTTTTGAATTATCGTCTAATATCTCTATAGTAAGCCGAGCTTTCTTTACCATGCCAATTTTCGGCACGAAAGAAGCAAGCAAGTCGCCGAACGATTTATCCTTACCCTTAAAACCAATATGATTATATTGTTTATCCCCTAATTTTTCTATTCTATTAAATAAATAACCTTCTATTGTTTTTTCCATATTTCTCTTTTGATTTTAAAACCTTTTTAAGTTTTATTTTATTTTTAATCTACCTTTCTTCTATTTTAAAACTATCCCCGTTTTTTCTTTCTTATCCTTTTCTTCCATTATTTCATTAATATTTTCTTTAATTATTTCTATTGCTTTTCTAATTTCCGGCTCTCTAATTACAACGCAAACAAATTTATTTCTCATTCTGATAATGTTAGGACCATATATTCTCCCTATTATAACATCGATATCTGTTAGAACGGACGCTGTTGCCTTAGCTTTGCCAGGATCCCCATGGATTATCGTCTCGTCTTCTTTATATTTAACATTTTCTCTTCTATCTCTAAAAATTAAATTTCCATCTGAATATTCCCATACTTGAAAGTATTTTGACATTCCTACATCGTCATCTGATTTTATTGTTTTATTATCATCTGTCCCAATAGCAAACAGCAAATTCTGTTTAATCTCTCTTATTGCTCCCTGGGGACAGGCTATTATAGCTTTTTTCAAACAATCTGCATTTTGATCTTTTACTCTTGCTCTTCCGTTTAATATCTCTATTCCTTCCGGGCACGTGCTTTTGCAAATTTTACAACCAACGCATTTATTTTTACTTATATTTATCATTTTTAATTTTTTATAATATTACAAAAGTACGGATTAATTATCTTCCTCGTCCACCTCCGCCTCTACCTTGCCCTCTACCGTCTCGGGGTCCCCTGCCAAGGCCTCTTCCTCTGCCTGCGCCCATACCTCTTCCCGTCCCCGGACCCATACCCATTCCTCTGCCCATACCATAATCTGGATTAAAGGTTGGATTTTTGTCTCCTTCGTTAGATTCTTCTTCTCCGTCTCCGACACTAATAGCTCCTTGAGGACATGCTCTGGCAGCATCCTTCAAACAACTGGCATTTTCATCCTTTATTTCGGCTTTTCCATTTACCATTTCTATACCCTCCGGGCAAATATTGGCGCAAATAGCGCAACCAATACATTTATTTTTATTTATTTTAGCCATAAAATTGCTTTTCTTTTTGTTTTTTTTGCGACCTTTATTTATTCTTTTCTTTAAAAAATTTAAATATACTTTCGGCAGCAATTGCTCCTTCGCTGCAAGCAGTAATAATCTGGCGAAAATTATTAGAAGCCACCGTAATATCGCCAGCAGCCCAAATCCCGTCTTGGCTAGTTTTTTGGTCAGGACTTACTTTAATATAACCTCCCTGGTCTGTCTCTAAAGATAATTTCTCTATTAACATTTTTTGGGGAATTGTGCCGATCTCAACAAAAAGACCGTCAACAGCTATTTTTTTTGCTCCCTGATAAGGGACATTTAGAATAACTTTCTCTAATTTTTCTTTTCCCTCTAACCCAACAATTTCGTTATTGTAAATAACTTCGGTTTTTTTATTACTCACTACTTGTCCTGCCCATAAGCTATCGCCGCGTAATTTGCTTTTCCTGTAAATTTGATAGACTTTTTTTGCTATTTCCGCAAGATAAAGCGAAGCGGTATTAGCACTATCAGCACCGCCATTGACAGCAACTATTTTATCCTTATAGAACATGGCGTCGCAGGTCGCGCAATAAGAAATTCCTTTGCCTAAAAATTCATTTTCATTCGGCAAATTTAACC
>CAYQNN010000052.1:0-3799 GCA_964418955.1 uncultured Candidatus Saccharibacteria bacterium
AGACATAACAAGGTTAGGAGTTGTAGTAGCAGTCGCACTGGCGGTCAGCTGGACAACGACAGTATTAAGAACAACATCGTTGTACTTGGCTTTAACATTGGCTCTCATAAGAGGAATATTCTCGGTAGTAGATACATCACTTACTATCACTGGAGCCACGGCTGGATTATCGGTAGCGGCTGAAACTTCAAGCGTTCCGGCGGTTCCGTTCTTTACGGTAAAGGTTCTGGCGCTCAAAGCTGAACTTGGAGCGTAGTTGTCTATGCCAGCTCCGTCAAGTCCTCGCAAAGCATTGGCTTTGAAAGTCAGGTTAATGGCTTGAGTAATAGTGCCAACCGGCAGGGTTGTCCCGTCAACGGAAATAGTAATGGTTTCGGTGCCGTCTTTGGGAACATTAATATCCAAACCGGTAATCATAACATCATAACTGGTGCCAACTGTAACTTCGGAAGAAACGCTTTCGGTTATATCCATACTTGCATTAACACCGCTCTCATCGCTTACATACAACTTGGAGATATAGAGCCAAGGCCTTTTGTTGAAGTTAACTTTAAGCCGTTGAATTCTGACATCAGAACCAATAGCTTTAACGTCAACAGCGGCAACAGCTACTTCGGATCCAGTAGTATATAATTCAGTGCTGTTAGCTGGTGTAGCGGATAAAGTCGCTGTAATAGCGCCTTCAGTTCCTTCTTCTTCCTCTTCCTCTTCTTCCTCTTCTTCCTCTTCTTCCTCTTCGCCAGGAGGAATTATTACACCTAAGGTGTTATATTTTGCTTGAGAAACAGGGCCAAAATAGCCTTTGTAGTTCCCGTAAGGAACACTATTGCCATCTTGCCATGCTCCAACAGCTGCTTGGGTAAGAGAACCGTAATATTCGGTTTCATTACCGGCAGAACCAACACCACTGGCGGCTACGGCATAGCCGGCGCCATTCAAGTATTGCTGTAAGCATTTAACATCTGCACCGCTCATTCCCGGATAAAGACTCCGAGTAAAGGTGCAAGAAGTTGTTACAGTAGTACCGCCAAGGGCGGCTAATTGAGCTAAAGCAGCGTTCAATTCCCCCTTCAAAGCGGCAATTGTAGCTTGAAGGTCTTCAAGCTCTGTAGCTTTAACTGGTCCCGCGCCTCCAATCATCACAGCAACGGATAATACGATCGTAATTGCAATTAATTTTTTCATATTTTCAATCAAGTTTTACCCCATTAAATAATTTCACCTTCGGTGAAATTCTCCCGCTTTCAGCGAAAGATTTAACAGGGTAAATTTATTAATTTTTATAATTTATTTAGTCGCTATCGACCATTACATTATTACTTTGAATTTTTGAATATAAAAATTTTTTTGTGTATCCCGCGCATAAAAATTTATGGGCGGGATGGCTTCCCGTACATAAATTTTTATGCGCGGGGCGGCGCCAATTACTCAAAAAGTCAAAATGAGCGACTGTCTCAATTTTTTTTAATTAATATTCTATAATTATAAATTAATTATTTTTTAATGTCAATTAAAAGCTTTAAAAGAGCGTCCTGATAATCCTTATTAGTTAAATCTTTTTCTACTTCTACTAAAACTTTTTGCTGTTCTTCCGTCAAGCTGGAATTTTTTAAATCTTCAATAAAAGGTTCTAATGTTTCTATAAGTTGCTGAGCATAAGCTTTATTCATTTCCTCATTTTCCCCTATCACCGCTCCTAAAGTTTCTAATTGTTTTTCTTGATTGTCTAATTCTTGAACTTTAAGAACCATTTCCCTGATCTTTTCACTGTCTCTTTCTTTAGTTAAATTATCAGCTATCTTAGAAACATTTGCCTGATATTCGTTTATTGCCGGAGCAAGTTTTTCAACCGAGTTGTCTTGGATGACTTTTGTTAAATCTTTTAATCTTTTTTGAGCCATTTCAAGATCATAATCCGACTGGTCTTTTTGGGAAATAAAAATTGCCTGGCCCTTTTCCGCCATTCTTTTAATTGGGAAAAGAAAATCGCCGGGTAAAGAACTCTTAGCAAAGCCAAGCACGCCGAATAGAATTATCAAAGAAAATACTGTGGCAAAAGCAAATTTGTGATTAAAAACAACCCTTATCTCTCCAAATAACCTATTCAAAGAAACAAACGAAGAATCCGTAGAGGCCCGTCCTCTATGGATTTGTTGGGCGATAATCGGTTCTTTGATAGATTCTTCTTCAAAAATTCTTTTTTTAGTCAAAACGACCCAGTTTTTACTGGGTCTAATCTGGCGAAGTCCGCGAATTTTATTAATAAAATCTCCTTCAACCATAAGATGTATGTTTATGTTCTATAATATTGATGTATGTTCTATAATATTATGACGCAGAAAACAGCGATCTATTACACCTCATTATGTAATGTTTAATACCCGACATTAAACACCCGGTATTGCACACCCCTATCCTTCCTTTAATTCTTTTTTAAGCACTTTTAAAGCTCGATGGAGCATTACTCTTACCGCCCCTTCTGACTTGCCTAAAACCTCGGCAATTTCCGAGATAGATAAATCTTCAATGTAATGCCAAATAACAAGTTCTTGATATTCGTTTTTAATCTTAGTTAAAGCCGTCCTAATATTATTGAGGTCTGACTCTAACAAACTATCTTCCTCCAAATTTATCTGGGGGTCAATTATTGGAACAAAATCTGTTGAAATAACCTCTGCCCTACCCTTATCCCTGTAATGGTCAACAACTAAATTTCGGGCAATTTTATACAAAAACGCCTGAGGGTTATCTATCTTATTTTCATTCCCCTTGAAAGCTCTCCAGCCCCGTAAAAATGTTTCAGAACATAAATCCTGGGCTTTTTCTTGAGAATTTACCTTTAAAAAGATGAATCTGTATATTTTATCTATATATTGATCGTATATTTGGCTGAAAATTTTTTGTTTGTTATTCATTTTGATACAATGGCGTCCATAGGACAAATTACAATTTCAGGTAGGACATTTTTATAAATATCTTTGTCCTACCAATGTCCTATCTAAATCTCCTGTTCCTTTAAGCGGTAAAAAGTGTTATTCCGCTCCCCTATTCTTTCAATAATATTCTTTTTTAATAATTGTTCAAAATCTCTCCGCAAGGTTCTTTTGGAAATCTGAGGAAAAATTTCTTTAACCTGCCAAACTTGAACCTTTTCTTTTTCTTTTAAAAAATTTAATATTCCTTTTTTTCTCGCATCTAATTCCTGATTATCAACGTCATTGACGGGAACAGCAATAGAGACCATGTCTCTATTGTCTTTTTGAGATTGAGCAATATGTTCAGTTTTCAAGTCCTTTTTTTCGATTTCTAAAGATTTTAATTCTTCCTTAAAATTACTTTTCACTTTATCATATTTCTCCTCAATTTCCAAGACATCAAAGTAGCTTACCCAATTTTGCCATTTAGCAATTCCAAAATGACTTTTGAGAATTTCCAAATTTTTTTCTATTTCAAAAATTATTTCTTCTTTCTTGGATTTATCCACAGTCAAAAACTTAACCGGATTTGACCTGTGGATAACTTCCCAACTTGTTATATTATTTAGAAGTTCGTCAGCCGCCTCCCTCGCTTTATATCTTAACGGTTCTTTTTTGGGAAAAAGCAAAGTAAGCTTGTAAAGTTTATTTGTAAGTTCAATGAGTTCTTTTTTGTCCATACCCCGTAGAAGAATTTCGAATTAAAATTCTTTAAATTTTTTTATTACCCCGTAGGGGTTTCGAAATTTCTCTACAGGGCATAATAATTATAATTTTTAAATTATATAACGAAAATAAAAAAGAAACAAATAAAAAAATCAAAA
>CAYQNN010000053.1:0-3772 GCA_964418955.1 uncultured Candidatus Saccharibacteria bacterium
TTTTAAAGACCTCAAAGTGTATCATATCATATGAACCAGTACACAGGGTTGACATAAACTTTCAAAAAAACTATTATTAAAATATAGTAATTAAAAAGGTCGTGGAAATAAAAATAAAATGAATTAAACTCATGATTCAAGATAAATTACATCCTTATTTTACTTGCCAAGAAGGAGAAACCCCTGAAACTCCGGAAACTCCTGAGACTGAAACTCCTGAAACTCCTGAAACTCCTGAGACTGAAACTCCTGAAACCCCGGCAGAACCTGAAACTCCTGAAACCCCGGCAGTATAAATAAAAAAGTAAAATATTTATTTTTACAAAACCAAAAAATCCTCCGCTGAAAGCGGAGGATTTTTTGGTTCACCTGCTGAATCCTGTCGAAATTAATAGAGAGAGGATTTTTTGACAATAATTTTATAAATATTTTCTAAAAAATCTCCGCCGGCATAGCCGATTATAAAAGCTAAGACCGGGTTAAAATAATTTAAACCTAAAAAAGTAATCCCTGTTCCTTTAACAGCCACGGCGGAAAGAAGACCGATTATGCCTGACAGAAACATCATATTCAGAAAATAAGGAATTTCAAACTTAACATTTTTATAGGCAAATTGGTGTTTTATAAATCCAACTAACCCGCGGACGGCTCCTCCTCCGAAACCGGCGATAAGAATTGAAAGATACATAATATTAAATTTGTTGAAGTCTGACTTCAACAAATTTGTTTAAAGTTTTAACTTTTCCTGCCTGAAGGTTTTGGCAATTTCTTTGGCTGTCCTTCTGCCAGCCTTAGTCAAGGAGAAAAAAGTTTTAGGGCTGCCTGTAATTAATTTTTTCTTTCTCAGTGTTCTTAACGGCCTATCAAATTTTCGGGAATCCGGCCACTTTGAAATTCCTGGAAAAGAAAAACTCTTCGGGAACAAAGTAAAGCTTCTACTAACTAATTTCTCAAAAGTACATTTACCTTTATCCCCAACAGCCAAATAGATACTAAAAAGAATCAATCCGTTCAGAGAAACTCTTTGGTATAATTCTTCTGTAAAAAATTTCCTTGCCATAATGTTTGATTGTAAATTATTACGCGCTAGGTTTATTATACCACGAAAATATAAATTTTTCAAAACAATAGATGAACTATTTCAAAAATAACTCCAAAAATAAAAACTGGGATTAAAAAATAAAAAGTTTTGCTCATTTTACGGCCGAATTTCTTTTTTAAAAAACTTTTGTATAAAAAAACAATAATTATTCCTTCGCTCCCAATAGCCACAGCGCCGGTAAAACTTATTACTTCAATAAATTTTTGCAGGCCAAAAAGAAAAAGAGTTAAAGGGATGAAAGAAGTTAAAAGCCAGGAAAAATTCTTGGATAATCCAAAATCATACCAAAATATTTTTTTTAAAGTTAAAGCAAGAGTAAGAAATGAGGTAAAACAGCAAATTATCCCAAAAAGAAAACCTAACTTTATAATTCCGGAATTTGTCCCTAAAACTTGTCCCATGCCGGAAATTGCTTCTTCGGAAGTATTGGCGCCGGAAGCGCCAAAAATAATGAAAATAAAAAAAAGATAAACAATAGCGGAAAGGATAAGTCCGCCGGCTATCACCAGCTTTAAATTTAGCCAAACCTTATTTTTTTCGGGGATTGATGATGCCAAAATTTCTTTTATCTCAGGGACTATAGCCGTACCCCATAGAGAAAAAAGGACTATCCCAAAAGGAAAAGTTAAATATTTTAAATTTATAGTTCTAAAATTATCAAAATTAATAAAAGGAAAAGATTTTGCAAAAAATACGGCTATAATAGATAAAAAAATAAATAACAATAATAGCTCAACTCCGGAAATACTTTTTATTCCCCGAAAAACAAAATAAGAGCCGGCAATAAAAAATAAAAAAGTGTAGAAAATTGGACTACCTCCAAAATAAGGATTGAAAAACGAATTTAAAAACTGCCCCCCGATAATTAAATACGCGAGAAGCGCTCCAAAAAGACCGACTGAAATAACAAGAAAAGAAATATTTTTCCATTTTTTACCGAGATATTCTCCGACATAGCCGGGCAGCCGGTGAATTTTATTAGTGTCTAAGGCTATTTTTCCGAGAAGAAGGTGGATTGTTATGGCAACCAAAACCATACATAAAAAATAGCCGAAAACAACAAAAAAACCGGCTTTTGACACCACAAAAGGCAAGCCGAATATCCCTACACCTATTACCGTCCCAAGAAAAACAGACAGGACTTTTAAAAAACCCATTGTTCTTTTCATCTTTTTAAAGGGTTTATCCTTTAGCTATATTTTTAAAAAAGCGAGGATTTATTTATTTCGCGCGAATTTTTTTTCTGCAGCGCCAAAACCGGCTAAGACAATAAGGGTAAGAATAGCGGTAATACAGGCTAATAAATAAAATTTAAAACCAACAGCTACGCCAATTGCTGCCGTACACCAAAGTCCGGCAGCAGTAGTTATCCCCTCCATATGGTCCCGGCGAAAAATAACAACTCCAGCGCCAATGAAACCAATGCCGGTAGCCACTGCTGTAATTATTCTTAACGGGTCAAATTTAATCCCTGGATTTCCAGCGAACAAACTAAAAGATTCCAAACCAATAATAGCAAAAAGGCAAGCTCCTAAACCAACTAAACTGTAGGTTTGAAAACCTGCTTCTTTCCCCTTTCGCTCTCTTTCAAGTCCGATAATTGCTCCTAGAATAACAGCTAAAATTAATTGAAAAACAATTTGAATTTGATAATCCATAATTTTAGAAATTAGATCCCGCTTTCAGCGGGAATAAATTGTGTTTAAAGTCTTTAGATTTTAAACACCTTGTATCCCTCTCTGGCTTTGTCTTTAATCTTTAAGCCAACCTCATCGCCCTTTTTTGCTTTTTTTATTTTCTGGTGTTCAACTTCCATTGACTTAACCTCTTGAGTAAAGTCAGTATCCTCTCCTCCAATAATCCGAATAGTATCTCCTTCAGATAAAACGGCGGATAATTTAATAACCGCTACTTTTATATTGGAAAAGTAATGAGTGACTTCTCCAATTAATTTTCCTTCTTTTTCAGATCCCGCTTTTAGCGGGAGAGAACTTTTTTTAGCCATAATATTCTAAATTAATTAATGATATTGGTAGTTCGGCCTTTAGCTTATTATACTCTTATTATACTAAAAATTAAAAAAACTAAAAATCCACTGCTGAAAGCAAGGGATTTTTAGTGAGGGGGAACTGACTTAACAAAATCGGTTAACTCTTTAAAGCTGGCTTCGGACATAACCAAGGATATCCATAAACCTCCTTTATTAAATCTTTTGTCCTTAAGGAATCTTATCCCGCACCCCCTCAATTTTTATATTAACTAATCAAAATCCTCTGTCAAGAGTTGTACCCTCGGGAAGAGGCGGGGAGTGATAAATACTCCCCGCCCTGTGTTTATCACAGGGCGAACCTATGTGCCCTCGGCAGGAGTCGAACCTGCATCTAGACGTTAGGAGTGTCTTGTTCTATCCATTGAACTACGAGGGCCCAACTTCGCTCTGATTACATCAGAGCTTCGATGGGCAAGCAAATCAAAGAATAAAGTTAACTTGCCCTCCAAAGCCCGAATGCAATAAGGGCATAAGGGGGAACTACGAGGGCAGTCCCGCTAAAAGCGATTCCAATTTTAAAATAGCAAGTTTTCCCCTTATTGGCAATAAGTTTGTCTGTGATATAATAAATTTATAATAACTAACTATAAGCCCATATTAACAAACCTGTGGATAACTGG
>CAYQNN010000054.1:0-3751 GCA_964418955.1 uncultured Candidatus Saccharibacteria bacterium
CGAACCCCGAAGGAGTACGCTTCGCGTTCCCTTCGGGGGTCAGCTCGTAAGCATGCCCCGTACTACATTTGAGAATATTTCTTCGAGGTTTTCGTAAGGCGACTATACTGGAGGTGCTCCACCCGTTCCCATCCCGAACACGGAAGTGAAATCCTCTAAGGCCGATGATAGTCCTTCGGGGCGAAAGTAGGTAGTTGCCTTACGAAGATCTTGAACTCAAATTTTAGTACGGGGTGAAATCTCTCAAGGCCGATGATAGTGGTTTTCCGCGAAAGTAGGTAACTCTCTTACAGTGGCCAGAATATAAAGAGACCCTTGAGAATTAAATTCTCAAGGGTCTTTGATTTCCCCAGCCAACAATTACCTTTCTTATAATTGTTGGCTGGGCTGGTCCCGGAGGGTCATGTCGACATAACTTTTTTGTGCGAGTTTCTTCTCATAGTCAATGCTATCACCTCCTTTCGGCGCGTTAGAGTTATTATATAGATATGTGTTATTAAAAGAGCTATTTTAAATACTAACGGATACAAATATATCTGTCAATCATTATAACCTTATTATACACGATATTTATAAGTTTGTCAATAGCTATTGACAGATTTGTCAAGAGAAATTGCCAAAAAGGGTAATGCGAGGTAAAATAAAGTATGAAATTTCTTCCTAAAAAAAGAAGGATTTTGATTACAATTTTTATTATAGTTTTGGCTATTTGCCTATTGAATTTTTTTCAGAAAGAAATAAAAGGTTTTTTTTATTGGTTTTCTGCTCCGGTTCAAAAAGTCCTCTGGGGGGCAGGGGAAAGAACATCTGATTTTTTCGGGACCTTTATTAGAACAAAAAATATTGGGGAAGAAATAAAAGAACTTAAAGAGGAAAACCAAAAATTAACAGCTGAAATTGCCATTTTAGAAGAACTAAAAGAAGAAAACAAAAATTTGAGAAAAGCCTTAGGAATTGGCCTGCAAAAGGATTTTAAGCTCTCCTTTGCCGAAATCATCGGAAAAGACAGCTCACAGGATTCTATTTTAATTAACAAAGGAGCTAAAGACGGTATCTCAAAAGATATGCCCGTCGTTACTTCTAACAAAATACTCGTAGGAAAAATTGAAAATGTTTACGAGAATTTTTCAAAAGTAGTGCTTCTATCTAATAGAAAATTTTCTTTTGATGTTAGAATCCAAAACTCCGGAGATATCTCCGGAGTAGGAAAAGGAGAAGGAAGTTCTAAAATATCAGTTGGCTTCGTTCCCCGGGAAGAAAACATATCAGAAGGAAATATGGTGATAAGCGACAGCTTAGGAGGAATTTTTCCCAAAGGACTTTTAATCGGCCGAGTTAAAACCGTTGAAAAAAACAATGTTGATGTTTTTCAGAAAATAGAAATCGTCTCTGCTTTTGATATAAAAAAAGTAAGTAACTTATTTATAATCAATGAGTATTAATGGAAATTAAAAAAAATTTATGCGAAAAGAGGCAAAAGAAAAAATAAAAAAACTGGTTGAGAAATACGAAAAGGTTAAAATGACCGGCAAATTAAAGTCTTATACAGAGGAAGAAACGAAAAAAGATTTTATTCTGCCTCTTTTTGAGGTATTTGGCTGGGATACATATAACAAAAACGAGGTTTCGGCCGAAGAAAGTATTTCTTCGGGCAGGGTTGATTACGGATTTTATCTTAATAGTAGAATTAAATTTTATTTAGAAGCAAAAAAACTAAGCGCTGATTTACATAAAGAAGAATTTGCCAACCAGGCGATTCGTTATTCTTGGAATAAAGGGGCTGTTTGGGCAATTCTAACAGATTTTGAAAGTATTAAAGTTTTTAACGCTCAGGACATTGAGAAAGAACTTAGCGATAAATTATTTTTTGAAATCCCTTATGATAAATATTTAGAACGTTTTGATCAATTATCCTTACTTTCAAAAGAGGCATTTCAAAATGATTTACTTGATAAAGAGGCCGAAAAGTATGGCAAAAAACTTCAAAAAGTTTCGGTAAGCTCGCTTTTATATAAAGACCTACAAAGATGCAGAGATATTCTTACGAATGAATTGGGTCAATGGAACGAAAAAGTGAGTTCTGACTTACTTGATGAAGGAGTTCAAAAACTTCTTGACAGACTTATTTTTATAAGAGTTGCAGAGGACAGGGGGATTGAAGACTCTACTTTGGTTCCGCTTGTTAGACGGGCAAGAGATAATAATAAGGGATATATTTATCAAGCAATGGTTGATAAATTCAGAGAATTAGATAAGCTTTATAATTCCAATTTATTTTATCCACATCCCTTTGAAAAATGGGAGGAGCACAGTGGAGCAACCGAAAGAGTGATTAATATTCTTTACGGCAAAAAAGGATATTATGAATACGATTTTAAGGCAATGCCGTCTGATGTACTGGGCGCTGTATATGAAAACTATTTATCGCACCGATTATTAAAATCTAAAAAAGGTACGACTGTTTCTAAGGACGCAAAAAAAGAAAGGAACAAGGTATTTATTATACCCCGAGTTTTATTGTTGATTACATTGTTAAAAACGCTTTAGGCCCAGTTTTAGATAAATGTAGAACTATCAAAGACATTAAAAAAATTAAAGTTTTAGACCCTGCCTGCGGTTCCGGCTCTTTTCTTATAAAAGCGTTGGAGATGATAGCGGAAAAGTATGAAGAATTTGGCAGCAAAAACGACAAATTAAGTAAAACATTAATTAAAATCCAAATTCTTAAAGAAAATATTTTTGGAGTTGATCTTGATTCGCAAGCCGTTGAGATAGCCAGATTAAACTTGCTGATAAACGCATTACATAAACAACTAAGATTGCCGTTATTAGATAACATTAAAAACGGTAATTCTCTTATTTCTGGCACCGATGAAGAATTACAAAAATATTTTGGTAAAAATTTTAGAAATAAAAAACCATTTAATTGGGAAGAAGAATTTCCCGAAGTTTTCAAGCAAGGCGGTTTTGATGTGGTTATTGGCAATCCGCCATGGGGTGCTGAATTAGATAATCCAGATAAAAAATTCCTCAAAAATTTTTATAAATCGGGCAAAGGTATAATAGATACTTTTGCACTATTCATAGAAAGATCTTTTTCTTTACTTAAGGAAGACGGTGGCTTGGGTTTTATTTTGCCGGATATACTTTTATTGAAAAATTATCCTCAAATCAGAAAAATAATTTTAGATAACTCTGTTATTTCAAATATATATTATACCGGGATGGCCTTTCAGAATGTTAATTTAGATTCTGTTGTGATGGTTTCCAAAAAAGAAAAAGATGAGAAAAAAAGAAAGAAAAATGTAATTGATGTTGTTGTAGAAGGTAAAAATAAAAAAATAGACCAAAAACTATTTTATGAAAACAAGGATTATAAATTTAATCTTTACTTTAATAAACAAAGTATAAAATTAAAGAAAAAAGTTGATTCATTATCAATAAAGCTTGGTGATTTATTGGAAATTCACGAAGGTATACATTCAGGTAATATAAGAAAAAAACTTTTTATAGATTCACCCTTTTCTGATAATTGTAAAAAACTTTTATTTAAAGGGTTAGAAGTTAACAGATATTTTAAAAAATGGAATGGTAAATACGTTAATTACAAAAAAGATATAATTGATAAAAATAAAAACGAGTATGCTAATTTAGGAAAAGAAGAATATTTTATTAATAAAAAGGTTTTAGTTAGGAGAACGGGAGATAGAATTATTGCTGTAATTGACGAAGAGAAATATTTTGCAAGTAA
>CAYQNN010000055.1:0-3677 GCA_964418955.1 uncultured Candidatus Saccharibacteria bacterium
CCGTTATCTTGAACGATGATTTTGATAATTTTATCCGTGAAGGAAAAATCAAAACGCAAAAATTAAGCGGCGGTAGCGAGGAGTTAGTCATAGATGCCGCACTGAAAAAGAGAAAAGAATTGGTAAAAGCATTTCAAAAAGAAGGAGTTGATGTTAATCCTTTGGTTTTAATTCAATTGCCCGATAGAAAAACAAGCTTGGAGGATAGAACAAGAGAACGAGTGGAAAGTATTTTGAAGAATAAATACAAAATTTCAACCGAAAAAGGCAATAACAAACTGGCCATCTGGCTATCTGGCGAACATATAAACAAAGAAGAAATAGAAAAGTCAGATAATTATGTTGAAGTTCTGCTTTTTAAACAGGCGATTGCTTTGGGTTGGGATTGCCCGAGGGCGCAGATTTTAGTTTTGTTTAGGCAGTGGCACAGCCCGATTTTTTCAATTCAGACAGTTGGCAGAATTATGAGAATGCCAGAGCCGGACAAAGGACATTATGAAACAGAAATTTTAAATTACGGTTATGTTTATACCAATTTGGACAATATAGAAATTCAGGAAGACATTGCCAAAGATTACATTACTATTTATACGGGCAAAAGACGCGCTGATTATAAGCTAATAAATCTACTTTCTTGCTATCCGAAAAGGCACCGCGAAAAGACGAGATTGTCGCCTATATTTATAGAGATATTTTTGAAACAAGCCAAAGAATACGATTTAAAAAAGCTAATTGATACTAAATCTAAGAAATTTGACTTAAAAATCATCTCTGATTATAAAGCCGAAGATGTTGACGCTTTGGCTGGAGCAAAAATTATCGGTGACAAAGAAATAAAGGCAAGCGGTTTTGATTTGCAGAAATTATTTGACTTTTTTGTGCGAAATAATTTAACTCCGTTTTATCCAGAAGACAGATCGGTTAAGAGGGTAGAGGAATCAATCTACAAGTTTTTTGAAAAAGATTGGGGAAAAATTGCAGATAAATGGGAAGAAATTATCCAGATTGTTTTGAGCGATAAAAATTTCAAGCATTTCGTTAATGTACTGGACAAAGCAAAAAAAGAATACCAAGAGAAAACCACCGAAAGAGAAAGCGAAATGATAAATGTTGAAAATTGGAATGTTCCGGAAACTTTATCTTTTAGCAGAGAATACGCGAAGGAAGATTTAAAAAAATCAATTACGCAGCCATTTTATAGTGATGAAAAATGGAAATCGGAGACGGCTTTTGCTAAATTTTTGGAAAAAGCAGAGAAAGTTGAATGGTGGTTTAAAAACGGAGATAGAGATGCAACATTTTTTGCTGTGCCTTACGATAACGGAGAATCAAAGCCATTTTATGTTGATTTCATTGTTGAATTAAAAGACGGTAGAATAGGACTTTTTGACACAAAAGTTGGTTTTACTCAAAAAATTGCTGGACCAAAAATAGATGGGATATATAAATATATTCAAGCAGAAAATAAAAAGGGAAAAAAACTTTTTGGTGGAATAGTCACTAATACTGATCCTCGAAATTATAAAGGTAGATGGATTTATTTTGATAAACCCTCAAGGGAATTAAAAAGTGACTTTAGCGATTGGAAGGATCTGGAACTATAATACAAAAACCCCAAGAACTTTTCGAATCCGTCCTAAATAAATCAATGAAAGGAGAATAAATAAACTTATGAACGAAGAATTAAGAAAAGAAATAGAGAACATAAAAAATAAAACGGATGATGAATTACTGGAAAAAATTTTTAGAAGAGAACCATGGGAAGTAGATCCAAAAGAAAATATGGGTTATGATTTCACTTCTCTTTATAATAATGAAATGTTACGGAGATTAAAAAATGAAATTAAAAATTTAAATAAAACTACTTCTTTCTATTCAAAAATTCTTATCTTGTTAACTATTATTATGGTGATCGCCGTCTTTGTACAAATCTATATTTTGACTAAATCAAACTATTAAACCAATCAATTTCAGCCAAAGCAAAAGTCGGAAATTTAATAAAAATAACATAAAATAAAAATATGCCTATTTTTAAAATAAAAAATTTAAAACTTAACCCTATTAAAGAAAAACAAATTAATTTAGAAAAAAATATTCAGAAGCTAACCGAAGAAAACCTAGATACAATTTTTAGTTGGGAGTTTATGGCAAGTGAATTTCAAGTCAACAACTTTTTTATTGATACTCTTGCCTTTGATCCAGAAAGTAAATCTTTCATCATTATTGAGTATAAAAAAGATAGAAGTTTTAGCGTGGTAGATCAGGGAGTGGCTTATCTTTCTCAAATGTTAGATAATCAAGACACTTTTATTATAGAATACAACGAAAGATTAAATAAAAACTTGAGACGAAAAGACGTAGATTGGTCACAATCAAGAGTGGTTTTTATAGCAGGTTCTTTTACTCGATACCAACAGAACGCAATTGGTTTTAGAGATTTACCTATTGAGCTATGGGAAGTAAAAATTTTTGAGGAAAATTTAATTTCCTATTCTCAACTTAAACCGCTAACTACCAAGGGTTCAATAAAAACATTAACAAAAGACAAGACGATTCAAAAGATAAGTAAAGAAATCATATATCCCTTAAGCCATCACCTTGATCGCATTAGAAATACTAAAACTAAAGAACTTTTTAAGAAAACTAGTGAGGAAATTAAAAATTTGGGCGAGGTAGAAGAAATTTCTCGCAAATATGGGATAGGTTATTGGAGAGATGGGGTTAAATTTCTTGAAATTCTTTTTTCTCAAAATCGTCTTACTCTTAGAATTAGGATTCGAGGATATAAACTCGATGATCCAAAAAATTTAGCACAAGAATTAAAAATAAAAGATGAATACTGGAAAAAGATATATAAAGATATTTATCTTAAAACGCCGAATCAAATTTCAGAGGTTATGTATTTGATAAAGCAAGCTTACGAGAAATCTAAGTAGAAAAATACTATCAACTCTGATTTTTAATTAACCTGTGGCGGGGCAAGCAGGTCTACCGCAGGCAGACAATTTTAGCTAAAGCGTTTTAAAAAACATAAAACTAAATAAATTCAATGTTTTTAAACTTAGATGGGATTATAATAATTCTTTTGTCAATTGTTTTTCCCTCTCTACTGATTTGGAGAGGGGAGTTGGACAGAGAAATAGAAAAAACCATAAAAGAGTTCTATACTTACCTTAATGAAAAGGAGCTTAACAGAAGTGAAAACTATTATAGATTTCGTAAGTTTAACCAAAAAGAAATGATAAAGTTTCTTACAGAAGAAGTTAAAATAGAAAAAGAGAATAAGTTTCTTTTACCTGGCCGCTCTCCAAGCGGTGATAATTTAGTCAGATATTGGCAAGAAAAATTAAAGAGATTACCTAAAAGAAAAAACATGGTAGGTGGTGGAATGGTTGCCTTGGTAGTGGTAGTAATTTGTTTTTGCATAACAAAGCTATAAAAAAATAAACTAAGCAGTTTTAGCCCACCGCTATGGCCCATGGCGGGGCAGGCAAAGGAAAAAGGAGGAAAAAGAGGAAAAAGGGGTCAGGAGCCTTTTTATTCGAGAGGTCGTTGACGACTGTCATTAACAAACCAAGCCTGCCTACGGCAGGTCTATCGTAGGTAGACAATTTTAGCCAAAAAAATTTATGGAAGTAGAATTAGAAAGAACCTTTTTGTTAAAGAAAATACCAGAA
>CAYQNN010000056.1:0-3648 GCA_964418955.1 uncultured Candidatus Saccharibacteria bacterium
GTAGTTGACCAGGGAGCAGAAATAGTTATCACTGGAAATGTCGGGCCCAATTCTTTAGGAGCTTTAAACGCCTCTGGAATAAAAATATTTCAGGCAATACCGGGAAAGAAAATAAAAGACGCCTTAGCTTCTTTTAAAGAAAATCAGCTGTTGGAAATAACTCGTCCCGTTGGAGCCGGATTTGGGGCTCCGGGCGGTAGAGGAAGTTTTGGCAGAGGCGGTTCGGGAGGCGGCCCGCCTGCCGGAGGACAGGGCAGAGGGAGAAGAAGATAAATTAAAATGGACCAAGAAAAAGTTTCAATTTTAAGCACTTTTGTTAATTTTTGCTTGACAGTTTCTAAGCTTTTTTTTGGATTAGCTATTGGAAATACAGCTTTAATCGCTGATGGCGTTCATTCCGGCATTGATATCGTTTCTTCCTTCGGAACCTATTTAGGAATTAAAGTTGCCAAAAAACCGGTAGATGAAAAGCATCCCTATGGCCACTATCGGGCGGAAAGCTTAGCAGGGCTTTTTGTGACAATTTTTTTAGCCGGTTCAGCTTTTTGGATTATATACGAAGCTATAAAAAAATTTTTTGGAGAGAGACAAGAAATTTATTTTAGCGTAGGAGCAATAATTTTAGTCGTTATTACCATTATTGTTAATGAATTAATGTCTCGGCTAAAATTTTTTTACGGAAGAAAATATGAAAGCTTGTCTTTAGTGGCCGATGCCGAGCACTCAAGAGCTGATAGCCTGTCTTCTTTCGGAGTTTTAATTAGTTTATTTTTTGTAAAATATTTTGCCCCGATTGACGGGATAATCGCCTTCTTAATAGGCGGTTATATTCTTTTTGAGTCCTTTAAATTAGGAAAAGAAATTACCGATTCTATTTTAGACATATCCAATAAAGGCGTTGAGGAAAGAATCCAGAAAATCTGCCAAAGCCATAGGGTTGAAATATCTGATTTAAAAACCAGGAAAATTGGTTCGGCAAATTTTGCTGATATTAAAATCAAACTGCCTTCTAAGTTAAAAATGGAGAAGGTAGAAAAAATAACGAAACTTTTAGAAGAAAGATTGATTCGGAATATTCCGGAATTAAAGTATGTGGTTATTTCTGCGGAATCTTATCAGATGAAAAAAAGCGCTATTTTGTCTGAGTTTGGCAAAAAGATGTTTTTTGATGAGAATTTTGAAAAAATAGGCCCTAAGAAACGAGGAGAGAGAATAATTATTCCTTTAGAAAATAATGAAATCGGTTCAGTTTTTGGGACAGGGGAATATTTAGTGATAGATAAAAAAAATAGTAAAATTTTAACTAAAGAGATGGTAAAAAATCCTTATTTGGAGAATTCCCATTACCATGGAGCAAGATTTGCCAAAGCGGTTTCTGCTAACAGGGTTTTGACTTGTCAAATTGGAGACAATGCTAAAAATAATTTAGAAAGTTTTGGAATTAAGGTAGAAATTATCTCGGCGGGGAGAAAATTAGCCGAGGTGGTTGAAGAAATCAAAAAAGAACAATGAAAATTGCGATTCCTACTAAGGGGAAAACTATAAAAGATAAAGTTGCCTCGCACTTTGGCCGAGCAAAAAATTTCTTGATTTTTGACGTTAAAACAGGAAATTTTGAGATCCATCAAAATCCCGAAGCAATAGGAAAGGCGGAATTTCCCCCTGATTTTTTGAGTAAATTAAACGTTGATATTATTATTTGCTTTAGCTTAGGCTCTCGGGCTGTTGAACGTTGTAAAAAACTTGGAATTAAGACCAAGAAAGCAGTCAAGAAAACTATTGTTGAAAATATTAAACTTTTTCAAAAAGATAAACTTAGAAATTTAGAAGAAAAAGATATTTTTTAGTTTTAAATGAAAAAAATCAAAAAAATTGCCATAACCGGCGGAAAGGGCGGCACCGGAAAAAGCACTTTCGCTGTTTTATTAGCTCTTGATTTGATTAAAAAAGGAAAGAAAGTTATTCTTTGCGATTGCGATGTTGAATGCCCTAACGATTATTTGCTCTTGGGAGAAAAATTAAAAAAATCAGCAAAAGGAATTTTTGCTGATTTTCCGATTTTAGATAAAAAAAAATGTCAAAAATGCGGTCTTTGCGCTAAAACTTGTAGAGAAAATGCTATATTCCAACCACGGGACAAAAACGGGGATTTAGATTATCCGATTTTTATTAAAGACCTATGTTCTGGTTGCGGCGCTTGCTGGACAGTTTGTCCGTACGGAGCGATAAAAATCAAGAAAGAAGAAACTGGAAAAATTTATTTGAATAAAGTCAAAAATAATTTTTTTTTAGCCACCGGATTAGCTAAAGCAGGATTGGAAGAGACAGGGCTTATTGTAACTGAAACAAAAAAGTTTGCTTTAAATTTTGCCGAAAAGATTAAAGCGGACTATATTTTATTTGATACAGCTGCCGGCACTCATTGTCCGGTAATTTCAGCTTTGCTTGATTGCAATTTTGCTTATTGTGTTACCGAACCAACACCAATGGGAGCTTATGATTTAAGTTTGATTTTAGATTTATGTCGAAAAATTAAGATTCCTGCCAAAATAATTCTTAACCAGGCAAATTTAGGAGATAAAAAAAGAGTTGAAGAAGTTGCCGAAAAGTTTAGAATAAGAATAGAGAAAGAAATCCCTTATTCAAAAAAAATAGTTGAAGCATATTCAAAGGGTCGACTGCAGAACCTAAATTTTAAATTTTAATTATATGGCTATTATAAAAGCATTAAAAAAAGAAGAGGTTGAAAAAGCAGCAAAATCAATTTATGAAGAGTTTGAGAAACAAGGAAAAAAAGTTCCGGAATGGGTAGAAGTAATGGCTCATCGACCGGAAATTTTAAAAGAATTTTTTGAATTGTTTGGAGTAATTATGGGAGGAGGAAAGATAGAAAAATCATTAAAATGGAAAATAGCTTATACTGTTTCCGAAACCCTGAGGTGTCCTTTCTGCGTGGATGTTACTTCTAAGATGTTAAAAAAATTGGGGGCGTCGGAAGAAGAGATTAGCGAGGTTAAAAATATGGAAAATCTTAGCGAAAAAGAAACAGAGATTTTGGAATTGGTGAAAGAAGTAACCTTAAAAGCCCATGTCTGTTCCCCTGAGCTTTTTAAAACAATGAAAAAAGATTTTTCGGAAGCGGAAATGGTTGAGATTGTTTCAATTATTGGTTTGTTCAATTATATCAATCGTTTCAACAATACTTTTTGTATTCTTCCTGAATAACAATGAAAGTCACTATTATCTATGACAATACTGCTTTAAAAAAAGACCTTCAATCTGATTGGGGCTTTTCTGCATTAGTTGAGGTAAAAAATACTCCAAGAATTTTGTTTGATACTGGCGGAGATGGAAAAATTTTGCTCGGTAATATGAAAAAGTTAGGAATAAATCCAACTTTAATTGATGAGGTTTTTATTTCTCATGCTCATTTTGACCATACCAGAGGACTTTCTGAATTTCTGAATGTAAATAAAAAAGCTAAAATTTACATCCCGTCCTCATTTCATGGACTACCTGCCCACAATGCCTTCGGCCTAGCCGATGCAGGCGGGAAAAATAGAGAAGTTGTTGTTATAGAAAAGCCGACAAAAATTCACGAAAATGTTTTCTCTACCGGAGAACTGGAAAGGATTGAACAAAGTATGG
>CAYQNN010000057.1:0-3488 GCA_964418955.1 uncultured Candidatus Saccharibacteria bacterium
GGAGAAAAACCAAGTTTTTCAAAACCAAAGGTAACAACATTAAAAAAGACCAATAAAAACAAAATTGGCAAAAATAAAATAAAGAGAACGAGTATTAAACAACCTACGGGAAAGAAAAACATAATAGTGCTATCCGTATTTTGGCCAACAACACTTCTTATATTTCATTGGTTTGCCGGTTTTGGGATTAATTTTGCCGCAAGGGCAAGGGTCGTTTCGACCAATCTTTTTTTTGCCTTCTTTCGGTATAAATTTTTTCTCAATTGGTTTTTCCACCGGCTCAGGAGAAGATTGAAGTTTTGTATTTAAAATACTGTTAGCGATGGTGGTTTCAATGGTGGCAAGCAATTGCCGGAACATTCTATGCCCCTCTGTTTTATATTCTACCAAAGGATCACGCTGGCCATACGCTCTTAATCTTACCGAATCTCTTAGCTGAGCCATATTTTCCAAATGTTCTATCCAAAGAGTATCAAGCACTTTTAAGCAAATAATTTTTTCCAACTGCCGCATTTTTTCCGAACCAATTTCTTTTTCTTTATCTTCGTAATTTTCTTCTGAAAGCCCCGATTTTTTAACTATCTCCAGAACCTTCTCTCTTAAATTTCCTTTTCCCGCTCTTTCTAAAACATCTCTTCTTTTTTTATAAAATACCTCTCTATGTTTGTTCATTATATCGTCATATTCTAAAACATGCTTTCTGGCGTCAAAATTAAACCCTTCAACTTTTCCTTGAGCGGATTCAATAGCCTTGGATATCATTTTTGCTTCTATCGGCTGGTCTTCGGGAACTTTCAAGGCATTCATTAGGGACTTTATTCTATCACCGCCAAAAATTCTCATTAAATCGTCTTCCAATGATACAAAAAATTGAGAAGAACCAGAATCGCCCTGTCTGCCAGACCTTCCTCGAAGCTGATTATCAATTCTTCTTGCTTCGTGGCGCTCCGTCCCAATAACATGGAGACCGTCAAGTTCAATAACTTTTTTTTGCTCTTCTTCCTTAGGCGGATTTCCTCCAAGAATTATATCAACTCCCCTGCCTGCCATATTAGTGGCTATGGTCACCGCTCCTAATCTGCCTGCTTGAGCAATTATTTCTCCCTCCTTCTCATTATGCTTAGCGTTTAGAATCTGATGAGGAACTCCTTCTATATCAAGCAATTTGCCTAAATATTCGTTTTTTTCAATAGAAACCGTCCCTACTAAAACCGGCTGGCCCTTTTTATTCTTTTCTTTAATTTCATCAACCAACGCCTTAAATTTTCCGCTAAGGGTCTTATAAATACGGTCTGGCAGGTCTTTTCTTACCATTGGCTTATTAGTAGGAATAACTACCACTTCTAATTTATATACCTTATCAAACTCTTCGGCTGAGGTAGCGGCTGTGCCGGTCATACCGGATAGTTTTTTATACATCCTAAAATAATTTTGGAAAGTAATAGTGGCAAAGGTTATTGATTCCTGCTTAACTTCTATTCCCTCTTTGGCTTCCACCGCCTGATGTAAACCACCCGACCATCTTCTGCCAGGCATTAAGCGTCCGGTAAATTCATCAATAATAATGCCTTTCCCATCTTTAACTACATAATCTCTGTCCTTTCTAAATAAGGCCCTTGCTTTTAAAGCAGACTCTAATTGGTGGGTAGTGGTAATATCATTTTCAGCCCAGGGATCAGAACCCAGGGATTGAACAATTTTATTCTGGCCTATTTCAGTAAAAGTTGCTGTTTTTAACTTTTCGTCAATTATGTAATCTTCTTCCTTTTTTAAGGTAGCTATCAACTTGGCAAATTGATAATATTTTTCCGTTGACTCTTCGCTAGCGCCGGAAATAATTAAGGGTGTCCTGGCCTCATCAATTAAAATAGAATCTACTTCATCAACAATGACAAAATTAAGTCCTCCGCCCGCATCGGCTACGCCGAAGGCGTTGCGGGCAGGCCTTTGAGATTTGTCTTTTAAATCATAAACCATATTATCCCTCAAATAGTCAAAACCAAACTCATTATTAGTCCCGTAGGTGATATCTGCCGAATAAGCCTCTTTTCTGGAAACAGGCCGCAGAAAATCCTCAACTACTTTAAAGCTTCCTATCTCGTCTCTAATTTTATCTTCCTCTTCCTCGGCTTTCTTATATTCCGGGTCATATAAAAAGGCCTGTTCGTGATTCAAACATCCAACGCTCAGACCTAATAAATAATATATCTGTCCCATCCAAACCATATCTCTCCTGGTTAAATAATCATTAACCGTAACTAAGTGAGCTCCTTTTTCCTCCAAGGCGTTCAGATACAAAGGCAAGGTAGCAGCCAGGGTTTTTCCTTCTCCTGTTTTCATCTCCGTAATCTTTCCCTGATGTAAAACAATTCCTCCTATCAGCTGAACATCAAAATGCCGCTGATTAAGCGTCCTCTTGCTTGCCTCCCTGACCAAGGCAAAAGCTTCGGGCAATATATCATTTAATTTTTCTCCTTTTTTTATTCTTTTTTTGAATTCTAAGGTTTTTTCCTTTAATTTTTCATCGGAGAACTTTTCAAATTCCGGCTCAAAAGAATTTATTTTTTCTATTATTGGCTGAAGCTTTTTTAAATAATCACTGCCAGCATCGCCAAAAATTTTAGACAAAAAAGACATATTGACAATTATAACAATCTTTGTCTAAAAAAACAATCCCGCCATTTTTAGAGTGCGGGATTGTTTAGAAGAAAATTCTTACTTCTTCTTCTTTTTCTTGGCTTTTTTCTTTTTGGCCATTATTCTCTCGATATAGTTCGAGTAAATTACTTAAAACTTCACAAATAGCCGACCTTTAAACTGTAGGATTTAACTTGGATTAGTTTAATTAAAGTTTTCCACAATTCTATTCTATTATTAAATTTTATGTCAAATAAAAAAAAGGGTCAAGGGTGAATTACTTTTATTTCTTTTTCTAATCTTATGCCAAATTTATTTTCTACTTTTTGTCCGGCTATGTCTATTAATTTTATCACATCCTTGGCTTTCGCTCCCCCCAAATTCAAAATAAAATTGGCGTGTTTTTTAGAAATCTCCGCCTTCCCCGATTTTTTGCCTTTAAGCCCGCATCTATCAATTAAATAAGAAGCGGGAATTAATTTTTGTCTATTAAATTTTTTAAGCTCGGGAAAATATTTTAAAAGTTTTTTATTGCTTATTTCTCCCTTATAATTCTGGAAAGCGCATCCAGCCGAAAAAGAAGCAGAGGGATGATTTTTTTTCCTATAACCTAAAAATTCTTTCATCTTTTCCCGAATCTTTATTTTGTCCCCTTTTTTTAATTTTAAAACGGCTGAAAGAATTATTAAGTTATCTTTTTGTTTAAAAACACTGTTTTTGTTAGAAAATTTACAATCTTTCCTTAAAATATTTTTTACTTTTAAATTTTTGCTATTCAGAACTCTAACCTTATACACTATTTTTCCCATTGACTGGCCAAATGCTCCGCTATTCCCATAAACAGCTCCTCC
>CAYQNN010000058.1:0-3416 GCA_964418955.1 uncultured Candidatus Saccharibacteria bacterium
TTATTAAACTTATCAATTACTATTATATCAGTCAAGGTTTTATAAATTTTCCCTTGGATAAATTCAATCTCGGATAAATAAAAAAGTCCTATCCCTGCTCTTAATTTTGACTTAATTTTTCTAATAGCCTTTCCTAAAACTTTTATTTTCCCAAAATCTTCAGTATATAGAGTAAAAATCTGGTCCGCTTCGCCCTGAGCTTCTCTCTTTAATATGAAACCTCTGGTCCGGTAACGAATAGCCATATCTTTAATTATAGCAGATATCAGATTGAAAAAAAGCCCATTAAGGTTCTCCTTAAATGGGCTATTGAAAAAGTTTTTCAATTACTTCTTCTTGAATACTTCTATAAAAAATTTCATTATACCAATCAAACTAAAAGCCATAGCCATTAAAAACACGCAGCTTCCGACACTAAATGTTCCTATTATTTCTCTCATCAAATCTCTCCTTTCTTTCTAAAAAGATACATTTAGAAAAACTGCTCGTTTTGCCACAAAAATCTAAAAAAATAATGCCGCAAGATTTTACTCCCCCCCCAATTTTTTTAAATAACCTATTTTTTTCTCTATTTCAAGTCTCCCCCTACTGTCTTTCGCCTTAAATCTTTCTCTTCTCATTTTATCAATAGCGGTCCTGTAATCCTTTTTAGAAATCTGGCTTCCATACTTAGGGCCGAATATATTTTTCTCAAAAGCTGCTCGTTCTTTTTGGGTATATTTTTTGCCGCCGATTGTCGGCGATGAAGATTTCCTGAAAACAGACCTAAGCTCAGGTCTTGAAATTGATTTTCTTTTATCAAAAATACCCATAAATCTAAATTTTTTTAAGCGTTAGCGATAATTTTTTTTCATCGACCTTTACTTCTTTTTTGATATCAAATTTGCCCTTTTTCCCCTGTATAAAATCTTCGGCTATTATTTCTTTTAGAATAAAAGCTTTTTGTCTAGACAAAATTTTATTTAATTGAGGCCCTCCGTCATATTGAACTGAAATTTTATCTTTAGGTATTAGCCCCGCCTTTTTCCTCATTCTCTGAACGCAATGAATCACCTCTCTAATAATTCCTTCTTCTTTAAGCTCTTCTGTAATTTTAGTATCTAATTCTATCTCTTTTTTGATTTTATTATCAAAAACAACTTTTTTCACATTAACCTCTTCTTTTATCAGCTCTAATAACTCTTTATTATTTTTGATTTTTGCTCTCGCTTGCGAGGAACTTGTTCCTTTTCGCTCTCGCTTGCGAGGAACTTGTTCCTTTTTGATTTTGAGCGAAGCGATTGGTTGACGCACTCTAATCCCGGCTGCCGCTCTTTCGGCAAGAGCCTGAGAAACAAGGTTTCGAACATCTTGCATTTTTTCTTCCAACTCTTTGTTAATGCTTTTTTTGTCGGCAACCGGCCATTCCAATAAATGAATTGACTCCTGCATAGTATCTACCCTTAGGTTAGCATATATTTCTTCGGCAAAAAATGGCGCTACAGGAGCTATAAGCTTTATCAAATTCAAAAACACATAATAAGATGTTTCAATCGCCTCTATTCTTCCCTTATCTCCCGGATGAAACCTTTTCCGAGATCTTCTGATATACCACAGAGAAAGGTCGTTTATAAAAAAATTCTCAATCGCCAGCACAGCGGCAGAAACATCATATTTGTCTATATCTCTGCTTACCTCAATAATTAAATTATTCAATCTTGAAAGAATCCAGTTATCAAGAATATTATCAGAAGATGCCAATGCTTGATTGTTTTGTTGGAAATGAAGAATCTCTTTTTTTGAAACATACATTTCAAAAAAAGAATAAGCATTATATAAAACCAACAACTTTCTTTTTATTTCTTCGGCTGCCTTATATCCAAAATTTAAATTATAAAAAGGATTTTGCCTTGCGTACATCCATCTCATCGGGTCGGCTCCAATCTTGTCAACCGCTTCGTCAAACCAAATGGCATTTCCTTTCGATTTATGCATTTCTTCTCCTTTCTCATCTCTTACCAGGGCATAACCAAAAATGGTTTTTACCGGCTCGGTATTTTCCAAAACCGCGCTCATCACAATTATGCTATAAAACCAATTTTTAAACTGGCCGGGAAAAGACTCGCAGATTAATTCGGCTGGAAACCATTTTTGCCAAAATCCTTTATCGGAATAATATTTCATCGTTGAAAAGGGAACAATTCCGGCATCCAGCCAAGGATTGCCAACATCGGGAATTCGGGAAATTGTTTCTCCGCATTTGGAACATTTAATTTTTACTTCGTCCACCCAGGGCCTATGGGGAGATTTACCTTCAAATTCTTTCCAGCCAGAAACTGCTCTCTTTTTTAATTCCTCTTTTGAACCGATAACTTCAAAACTACCGCATTTCTGGCATTCATAAATCGGCAAAGTCAGCCCCCAATAACGCTTTTTAGAAATCAACCAGTCCTGCATATTTTTCAGCCAATCTAATTCTCTGTCTAATCCAAAAGAGGGAATCCATTTTATCTTTTTTGTCACTTCCATTAATGGCCTTCTCAATTTATCCATTGAAATATACCACTCATTAACCAAGCGAAAAATTAACTCTTCCTTGCAGCGCCAGCAGGTTGGATAACGATGCTTATAATCTTTAATTTTAAAAATAAAACCTTTTTTATTCAAATTATCGAAAATTAAATCCTTGACTTCTGTGACTATTTTTCCCGCTAAAAAATCAAACCCCTTTTTATATTTACTTTCCTCGTCAGTCGGATTAATAACCGGCAAATTAACTTCTTTGCTTAGTTGAAAGTCCTCTTGCCCGCAACCGGGAGCAACGTGAACTATCCCCGTCCCTTCTTCCTCGGTTACCTCCTTCCATAAAACAACTTTATGGTCTTCTTTTTTAATATTGTTTTTAACCGCTTGAAGTTCATCAAACATCCCTTGGTACTTTAGTTTTTCTAATTTTTTACCGGGAAATTCCTTAATTATTTTTCCCTCCGGAATTAAATTTGCTTTTTCTTTAAGAAGGATGAAGATGTCTCCTTTTTTATCTTTAATTTCGGCATAAGTTAGTTCCGGATTAACCGCCAAAACAACATTGGCCGGCAGAGTCCAGGGAGTGGTGGTCCAAACAAGAAAAAATGTTTTTTTTCTGCCGACTACCGGCAGTTTTACAAAAATTGATTTGTGGATAACTTCCTTATATTCTTCGGTCAGAATTTCGTGCTGGGAAATAGCCGTTCCGCAACGAGGACACCAAGGGACAACATCATGGCCTTTATACAAAAGCCCTTTTTCCCAACACTTCTTAAGGAAAGACCAAATAGCATAGTTGTTCTCGTCAGACATTGTAAAATAAGAATTTTCCCAATCCATCCACTGTCCTAACCTGATTGATTGTTCTGTTTGAATTTTAGAATATTTTAAAACCCTTTTTTTGCAGGCCT
>CAYQNN010000059.1:0-3330 GCA_964418955.1 uncultured Candidatus Saccharibacteria bacterium
CCATATCTTCCGGATTCACTTTTAAGGAAAGCAGAACTCCCATTTCGTCAACTTTTCGTTCAATTTTGACGTCTTCTGGATGGTCTACCAGCTCCTTAACAATATATTCAAGAAATTCCTGATCGTTTGTTTCTTTTGCCATAAGTCGTTCAAGTTAATTGTCTTAAATATTCTTTTAGCAGTGGCTCGACCTTTTCCTCGCCTGCCCGCAATGCTTTCCGCTGGAAGCAGAAAACAGGCGGACCTCAAGCTCTATCATTCAGAGAAAGCGAGTATAAACTTCTTATCCGCTACTTTCATACTATATTATATAGTATAGTCCTTTTAAAAATTATGTCAACCTTCAGAAGTTATTTCCTCGAGTTTTTATTCTTTTGCCTCTTTGGGTTTTTGTTCTCCAGTTTTATTTTCTTTAATCTCTCTTTTTTTTGTTTCTTTTTTTTCATTGTCCGCCTGATTGTCCGAAGGATTTTCGGCGGGTTCTTTTTCTACGCTCTCGGCCTCTTTCGCTTCCACTTTTTTCTCTTCTTCCGGTTTAGCCTCTTCTTCTTTTTTTGGCTTCTCCTTTTCCTTTTCAGTTTTTGCTTTCTCCTTGTCCGCCTGATTGTCCGAAGGATTTTCGGCGGGTTCTTTTTCTACGCTCTGGGATTCTTTTGGTTTCTCAATCTCTTCTTTTTTCTTTTTCTTTTTTGATTTTTTATGAACATCTACTTTTTTCCCTTCTAAAACTTTTTCTCTTATAAGCAAATTATAAACACTATCTGACGGCTTCGCTCCTTTTGAGAGCCAATATTTAACTCTTTCTTTTTTTAAAGCTTTTTCTTTTGTCAAAGGATTCCAAAAACCAACCGCTTCTACAAAACGGCCGCCGCGAGGAGGATTTCTTTTATCAGTAACTACAACCTTAAAAGAAGGTTGATGTTTTTTCCCTGTTCGAAAAAAACGGATAACTAACATAAAATTAATTAAAAATTAAAAATTATTTTTATTACCATTTTTTTATCTTTAACGCTTTCTTGGCAGCCGCTTCTTCTGCTTCATGTTTTGAAGACCCTTCTTCTTCGGCAATCATTTTTTTTCCCAGATAGACGCCAACTATAAAATGTTTGGCATGATCCGGTCCCCATTCTTTTATAACTCTATAACTCGGAGTAAGTTCTTTTTTTTCCTGGGCCTCTTCCTGAAGTTGAGACTTAGCGTCTTTAAAAAATCCCTTTTTAACAATATCGGGAAGTTCCTTTAGTATATTTTTCTTAATGAAATTATTACAAGAATTTATTCCCTGGTCAAGATACAATGCCCCAATAAACGCTTCGGCAGTATTAGCTAAAATATATTGACGCGCTTTTCCTGTCTCTTTCATTTCACCTTGGGAGAGTAAAAGAAAATCATTAAATCCAAGTTCTTTAGCAATCTTTGCCAACATCTTAGCATTTACTAACGCTGCCCGCCAACTTGTTAATACTCCTTCTGATTTATTGGGATATTTCAGATAAAGAGATATTGTAACCACTTTTTCCAATATCGCATCCCCTAAAAACTCTAATCGTTCGTTATTAGAAAGCTTAAAATCAGGATTTTCATTTGAATATGAACGATGAGCAAACGCCTGAATAAGTAAATTTTTATTTTTAAATTTCAGCCCCAATTTCTCTTCTAATCGTAAAAAATCTTTCATTAAATTAGAGAACAGAGGGCAAAGAACGAAGAACAATAATTACTGTCCTTTATTTTCTGCTTTCTGTTCTTTATTAATTTGTTTATATACCGTTCCTAACACTCCGTTAATAAATTTGCCAGAGCTTTCTCCGCCAAAAGTCTTGGCTAATTCAATCGCTTCATTGATTGCTACCTTCGGGGGAACCTCTTCTTTATTGCCATATAAAAGTTCATATAAACCAATCCTCAAGATATTCCTGTCTATAATAGTTATTTGTTCAACTGGCCACTCCGGAGCGGCTTTCTCAATAATTTTATTTATATCAGAAAAGTGAGAGACAATCCCATTAATTAATTGCCAAACAAAATTTTTATCTTTAAGTCCAGGGCCAAATTCTTCAATGTTTGTTTCAACAATTTTTTCTAAACTTTCCGCTTTCTTTCCATAAAAATCCCACTCATACAAACTTTGCATTACTATTGACCTTGATAAGTGTCTAGAGGCCATAACTAAAATTTTTAATTTTTAATTTTCAATTTTCCTTATTCCTTATATGGACGAGCCCATCGGGCCATAGCCAATTAATACTTAACATTCAAATATTGGACGTTTAACTGTCTTATTTTTTTGATAAATTTTCCATATTTAATGATTTTGTTTTTTCTTTTTCTTTTCCTTTTACCGCTATTTCTTTTTCTTTTTTCTTCTTTTCCTTCTTGGTAAGTTTTTTCATAACATCAACCACTTTTACTCCTTTATAAAAACCGCAGTTCGGACAAACAGTATGCGGTAAAATAAGCTTGCCGCATTTTGGACAAGGAACCAAAGTCGGAGATTTAATAAAAATATGCATTCTCCGCTGGTCCCTTCTTGATTTTGTTTTTCTTTGTTTTGGAACTGCCATGATAATAAATTCAAAATGCAAAACTTAAAATGCAAAATGATAAATCAAAATTTAAAATTATTTGATTTAATCATATCAGAAAATATATTGTTTGGCAAGAGAATAGTGTTAAAAAAAATTGCCCTGTAATCTGCGAGGCAATTTTAAATAAATCTTAATATTTTAAATTAAAACGGAGCAATTTCTTTCCAATGAGGGAGGGGTAGGGTTGGGACTACTGCTCCCACGGTTATTTCGTGAGTTTTTGAATCTGATTTTGGGACAGTATCAGTTATGACTAACTCAATGGTCATAGAAGGACTAGTCGCAATAACAGAAGGATTGGTATTATTATCTGAATCAAAAATAGTTTCTTCTTTTTTCCAAACTCGAGAATTAATTGTAGCTCCTCCAGAAGGGTCAGAATGTTCAGATAAGGAAAAAACATCTTTGAAATAAACCGGATCTCCTACTACAGATGCAAGACCTTCACAAACTTGCCAATTAATATTATCCGTAGAACACATAAAACCAGCCGTAATAACGGGTTTTATTGTAAAATTTTTAGTATCTTCACTAGAATCTCCGGATGCATCTTCAACATAAAGTTTTGCTGTATAAAACCCCGGGGTTATCTCTATCTGGGGGGTATAATTACAGATAGGGTTTGTTGTACATTCTAATTTAAATTGATAAGTAGGATCTCCTTCCTTTTTTACATACCATTTTGATTTTGTAATATCGTCTTGACCATCGGGATCAGTAGAATCATTATTTAAAATAAGAG
>CAYQNN010000060.1:0-1117 GCA_964418955.1 uncultured Candidatus Saccharibacteria bacterium
TTCACGGCGGAGCCAGGGATTTGATTTTTCCTCATCACGAAGCTGAAATTGCCCAAATGGAAGCTCTTTCGGATAAAAGCCCGATGGTAAAGCACTGGATCCATACCGGTTTTTTGACCGTCTCCGATAAAAAAATGTCGAAATCTCTTGGAAATTTTATCACCATCAGGGATTTTCAAAAAAAATATCCCTATAGGGTTTTAAGATTATTCGTTTTAAAAAGCCATTACCGCTCCCCTATTAATTACTCGGAAAAACTAATTTCTCAAACAAAAAAGGAACTGGAAAAAATAGACGAGTTTATAAATAAAATCCAAATTTCAAATCTCAAATTAGAAACAAAGTTTCCTTTTCAAGTACAAATAAAATCCAAATTTCAAATCTCAAAATACGAAAAAGGTTTTAAAAAAGCAATGGATAATGATTTTAATACCCCGAAAGCAGTTGCTGTAATCTTTGAATTAATAAACCAGGGAAACTCTTTAATGAACAAAAATTTTCTTGGCCAAATTGAAGCAAAAAAAATTCTAAAATTTTTAAAAGAAACTGACATAATTTTTGGTTTTATTTTCGGGCAAAAAAAGAAAGAAAAAATTCCTCAAAAAATTCTAAAATTAACTAAGGAACGAGAAAAATTCCGCCGGGAAAAAAACTGGAAAAAATCAGACGAGGCCAGAAAAAAAATTGAAAAGCTGGGATATAAAATTGAAGATACTAAAAAAGGAGCAAAAACCAAAAAAATATAGAATAAAAAAAGCCTGCGATTATTTGCAGGCTTTTTGTATAAATTAAGGTGATATTTCTTTTCTGTTTACCAAACCATTCCCATATTTTCCCCTCTTGGTTTCCCCATCCTTCTTGGTCTCTTAGGCACTCTTAATTTCCTTTTCTTTTTCCCCTTTTTCTCATCCATAAGTAAATCCTTTCAAAATACTTTTTCCTTATTAAATTTTTAAAGTCCTTTTAATTTAAACATGTCTGTTCAATTTTTTATTATGCACACTATTAAAGTTTTGTCAACCACTTGCCAGAGATTTTTAGTTTTGCTATACAGAAGGTGATGCCCAGTAGAGAAATTTCGATAGGTATTTTTCTTCAAGAAAAATACAAAAAAATA
>CAYQNN010000060.1:1127-3308 GCA_964418955.1 uncultured Candidatus Saccharibacteria bacterium
GCTGGGCAGATAGTAAACAATAAAATATAATTTATTATTAAAATTTCGAGAATATTATGTTAATAAATCGAAATTCTTCTACTAGGTGATGGCTGATAATTCTAATAAAAACTCTCTACCGGGAAAATTGCCTCCCCAAAACCTTGAAGCCGAAAAATCGTTATTAGGTTCTTTAATGTTGGACAAAAACGCTATTACTAAAATAGCCGATTTTCTTCAAGCCAAAGATTTTTATAAAAAAACCCACCAAGAAATATATCAAGCTATTTTAGAGCTTTTTGAAAAAAACGAACCAGTTGACCTTTTAGCGGTTTCTACTCGGCTCAAAGAAAAAAAACTTTTAGAAGATATTGGCGGAAACAGTTATTTGACCGAACTTATTAATGAGGTTCCTACTGCCGCTCATATTTCAAATTACGCTAAAATTGTCCAGAGAAAAAGAATTTTAAGGGACTTAATTGAAGCAGGGCAAGAGATTGATTCAATCGGACACGACGAAGAGAAAGATATTGATATGCTTTTAGACAAAGCCGAGCAAAGAATTTTTAGCATTGCCCAGAAAAGCTTAACTCAAAATTTTTTTCCGATTAAAAACGGTTTAGAAGAAGCGTTTGAGCGCCTTGAAAAATTATCTAAACACCAAGGAGGGCTTCGGGGAATTCCTACTGGATTCAAGGACTTGGATAACATCCTTGCCGGCCTACAAAAATCAGACCTAATAATATTAGCCGCCCGGCCCTCAATAGGAAAATCAAGCTTAGCTTTAAACATCGCCTCCAATATTGCTATAAATCAAAAACTGCCGGTAGGAATGTTCAGTTTGGAAATGTCAAATGACCAAGTAATTGACCGCCTGATAGCCGGCTTCTCCAATGTTGATTTATGGAAGTTAAGAACCGGCCGACTCTCAAGCGAAGGCGATGAAAATGATTTTACAAGAATTCAGCATACTTTAGGGATATTATCTGAAGCTCCTATTTACATAGATGACGCTGCTTCTTCTAATGTTCTCCAAATGCGGGCAATGGCAAGAAGATTACAGGCAGAACACGGGCTTGGTTTAATCATTATTGATTATTTACAATTAATGGAATCGCGTAATCCGATGACTAGTATGGTTCAACAAGTAACCGAAATTTCTCGTTCCTTAAAAGGATTGGCTAAAGAACTTAATGTTCCTGTTTTAGCTTTATCACAGCTGTCACGGGCAGTTGAACAGCGCGTTCCCCAAATTCCCCGCCTAGCCGACTTGCGCGAAAGCGGCTCCTTAGAACAGGATGCGGACGTGGTATTATTTATTTATCGTGAAGATAAATACAGAGAAGACACTACCAGAAAAAATATCGCTGATATTATTGTTGCTAAGCATCGAAACGGTCCAGTTGGAAAGGTTGAACTCTATTTTGACGATCAAAGAGTTACTTTCCGTAATTTAGAAAAAGAAGAATATAGCGAACAGTCATGAACCCTCCGGCAATTCAAAAACTCATTAATTTGTTTTCGAAATTTCCCACTATAGGACCGCGAACCGCCAGTCGTTTTGTTTTTTATTTATTAAAATTACCCCAAAAGGAACTTAATGAATTTTTAAACTCTATTATTAATTTAAAAAAATCAATAAAAATTTGTTCTTTTTGTTTTAATCCCTTTGAATCATTAGGAAATTCAGATGAAACTCTTTGTCCTATTTGCCGCAATAAATCTCGAAACAGAACCTTGCTTTGTATTATAGAAAAAGAAATTGATTTAATTTCAATCGAAAAAACAAAAAAATACAAGGGATTATATTTTATCTTGGGCGGGACAATTGATTTTAAAAAAAACAACAAAAAGATAAGAACCAGCTCGTTTAACCCCGAACTAAGAATTGGAGAATTAAAGAAAAGAATAAAAAATCCTGAAAGTTTTGGCATAAAGAATGCAAATTTTAAAGAAATTATTATCGCCACTAATCCCACCCCTGAAGGCGAAGCCACTACCTTATTAGTAGAGAGAGAATTAAATCCGTTAGGCGTTAAAATCACCCGTCTGGGACGAGGATTACCAACCGGCGGGGAATTAGAATATGCTGACGAAGAAACATTAGAAAGCGCCTTTGAAGGAAGAAAATAAAAAATAGAATTTAGAATCAATAAAAAAAGCCTCATTGGGAGGCTTTTTTAAATAGCTCTTTTTCTATTT
>CAYQNN010000061.1:0-1936 GCA_964418955.1 uncultured Candidatus Saccharibacteria bacterium
GCTTCAGCGATGTGCATTTAAGCCATCGGCTAAAATATTATGGAATCTTTTTTAAATCCTGAGGAAATTTTAGACCGGCTTAGTTTAAGAGCAAATATGATTGCCGCTGAATTCGGCTGCGGTTCCGGCGGTTTTGTTATTTCTTTAGCTAAAAGATTAGACGAGGGATTAGTTTATGGCCTGGATATTCAAGAAGCTCCCCTTTCGGCTTTAAAAAGCCGTTCTCTTCTGGAAAATGTTGCTAATATCCGCCTTATCCGCTGCAATTTGGAGAAAGAAAAAGGTTCAACCTTAACCGACGATTCTTTGGATTTAGTTTTAATCCCAAATGTTTTCTTTCAAATAGAAAATAAGGATGCTATAATAACCGAAGCAAACAGGGTTTTAAAAAATGGGGGAAAACTCCTAATAATTGACTGGTTGCCCGAAGCGACCCAGGGGCCTGTTAAAGGAAGAATTTCACCCAAAGAAATGGAAAAATTAGCCGAGAAGGTCGGGTTTAAAATGGTAAAAGATATTGAGGCGGGAAAATATCATTATTGTTTGCTTTTTGAAAAACTTTAATCTTTTGATGAGAAGATATTTAATCAAAATATTATTTGCCTTGTTGCTATTTATCTGCCTTGTTCCTTCAATGGTTCAAGGACTGACGATTAAGATAGATAATCCTTTATCGTATGATAGTTTTGCCGAGCTGATATATAGTATTATTAATTTTCTTTTTAAAGTTTCTTTGCCGGTCGGAGCTTTAATGATAAGCGTATCAGCATTCTATTTTCTTACTTCAGCCGGCGACCCTGAAAAAGTAAGAACGGCAAAAAATATTATTTTATGGACGTTGATTGGTATAGTTGTTTTATATCTTTCGGGGGCGATAATAGATCTTCTAAGGAATATATTTGGATAATAACAAGACGTGTTTATTTAAAAAGGTCGAATTTTTAACAAATTTAATCAAATAAAAAAATGAGAAAATTTTTTACAGTTTTAGTTTCAATAGTAATTTTAGTATTACCTGTAGCGATAGTAGTAGCGGTAGGAGAGACTGTAGGAGTGGGTCCAACAGGGGTAGGAGTAGCAACTAGCGAACAGGCGGTTTATGATACCATTAGCACAGCTGTTAATTATCTTTTTGCTTTTTTGCTCGTTGGAGCAGTTTTGGTAGTTATTTTAGCTGCTTATACTTTTTTGACAGCTGCTGGAGATCCGGATAAAACCACGAAGGCAAGGAATTATATTATGTACGCGCTATTAGCCATTGTGGTAGGTTTCCTTGCCAAAGGCATTGTTGTGACGGTAGGGAATATGCTTGGCGTAGGCACTAGCTTTTTTTAGAGCTTAACATTAATAGTTTAAAAATTGACAACCTTGCTTGATTAGAAAGTATTTTGATACCCCTCTTTTTGCTTCCAAAAGCAAAAAGAGGGGTTGTTTTTTTATATAAAAAGGATAGAATAAAATGTGCTAAACCCGACATTGCACAATTGCGCAATAATTTAGGCGGACGTGATGAAATTGGGAAACATGTAGGATTTAGGATCCTATGCCGAAAGGCTTGTGGGTTCGAGTCCCACCGTCCGCACCACCGAGAATTTGAATTCCTTAATTATATTACGCTTACTTTTCTTTTCTTCTCCCTTTCAATTTTCGGTATTCTTATAGTTAAAACGCCGTTTTTTAAAGAGGCCTGGATTCTTGAATTATCAACTTCTTCCGGCAGAACAATTTCTCTTGAGAAAGGGCCCCAATAGCATTCTTGAAAAAAATAATTTCTTTTTTCTTCTTCCATTGGTTTTTCTCTATTCCCTCTGATTATAACCATATCGTTTTCAATAGAAATATCAAGATTTTCTGGAGTGATTCCGGCAATAACCGATTGTATAACAAGGTCTTCGTCGGTTTGGTAAACATCAACCGTCAGTTCTCCTTCCTGCTC
>CAYQNN010000061.1:2036-3290 GCA_964418955.1 uncultured Candidatus Saccharibacteria bacterium
AACATTCATTCCTTTTTTTAATTTATCTAAAAATGATGTCATAATTTTATTTTGTGTCCCTTCGGGACATCTCCCGCAGAGAGACAGACGCTTGCTATTTTTTTAAGTTTTCTGAACCCGAAAGAAACAAAAAAAGCAAGGGCGGTTAGAATAATTATAGTGATATAAATATAATAAAAATTTTCGTCTAATTTCATTATAGAAAAATTATAAAGACCATGCAAGATAGTAGCAATTGTCAGTCCCAGGAAAATTAATCTTAATCTTTTTTTAGTTTCAAAAATAGACAAAGCCAAGAAAAAGCCTACTGTTCCGGAGCATAAAGCGTGTAAAAAAGTGGCTCCTATAAAACGGAAAGAGCTGACAGTCGCCGTTTGGAAAAAAGTAAATGTTCCTTGACCGGGAAGCAGGACTAAGATATTTTCTAAGGCGGCAAATCCCAGGGCGGCAATTATCATATAAATCATAGCATCTGTCGGCTCGTCGAATTCAGGGTCGTTTAATATTTTCTTTTTAACAACAAAATATTTAAAAAATTATTCTACAAAAGCTATTCCGATGAAATAATATAAAATGAAAAGCAAGAAAGGAGAAAAAAAGCCGTTTTTACTGAGGAGATTTAGGACGAATTCAATTGCTATCTCTGCAACCGCCGCTGTTAAAGCGATAAGCATTCCATAAAAGAAAATTTTTAAGACCATTTTTTTTGGTTCAGGGTGAACATCTTTTCGCAGATAAAACAGCAGCCATATTGTGCTTGGCGCTAACCCGAAAAATATATAAATAAAATAAATCATGATTTTGGTTCAAAAGAAGGCCAATTTTCAATCATCAAACTTTTCTTTTTATTGCTAATTGGCAGTTTTTGATAAATTTCTTCGCTGATAAAAGGCATAAAAGGATGAAGGAGTTTTAAAGAGTTTGACAAGACATAAAGAAGAATTTTCTTTGTTCTTTTATCCTCCCTTTTTTTTGCCGCCTCAATATAACGGTCGCAGAAATCGTGCCAAAAGAAATTGTATATATTATGAGCCGCTTTTCCAAAACGGAAGTTTTCCAAATCTTTATTTACAGATTTTATGGTTCTATCCAATTGTTTTAATATTTTTTTGTCGGCGGGAGTTAAATTTTGATTTTTAGGTTTGGTGATTGTCTCTTGTTTCTTGGTTATTCCGGTTTGTTGTAAAACAAACCGGCTGGCGTTCCATATTTTGTTGCAGAATTTTTTGCCCATTACGATATTATCAACAACAA
>CAYQNN010000062.1:0-3289 GCA_964418955.1 uncultured Candidatus Saccharibacteria bacterium
GGAGAAGCGAAAATTAACAATTCCTTCAGATTTAGCTTACGGAGAAAACGGAATGCCTGGCGCAATTCCTCCAAGAGCGACCCTTATATTTGAGGTTGAGCTTTTAAGTAAGAATTAGTAGCTTTAAAAATCGTCCTGCTTTTAAGCGGGACGATTTTTTGTTAGAATGAAAAAAAAGAGATGAAATTAGACATTGATAAATTAAATAAAGAACAAAAGGAGGCGGTATTGCATAATAAAGGCCCTCTTTTGATTGTTGCTGGGGCGGGGACAGGTAAAACAACAGTGATTACCCAAAAGATAGCTTATTTAATTGAAAAAAAATTAGCAAAACCGGAAGAAATTCTGGCGGTTACTTTCACCGATAAAGCGGCCGGAGAAATGGAAGAAAGAGTAGATAGCTTTTTGCCAACGGGCTATATTGATTTATGGATTTCTACCTTTCACTCCTTTTGCGAGAGGGTTTTGGAAGAACGGGGCTTAGACATTGGCTTGCCGCTGGATTTTAAATTATTAGACCAGACCGCTACCTGGATTTTGGTTCGCCAAAATTTAGATAAATTTTCTCTTGATTATTATAAACCCCTCGGTAATCCGACCAAATTTATTCATGCCTTAATTGCTCATTTTTCCCGTTGCAAAGACCAGGGAATTCGTCCCGAGGACTATTTAAAATATAGCGAAGAACTTAAAACTAATCTTATTGATTTGCCGGAAAAACAAGAAGTAGAAAGAATTAAAGAAATTGCCAACGCTTATCATATTTATCAGCGCTTGCTTTTAGAAAACAATTTTTTGGATTTTGGCGATTTAATAAGTTACTCTCTGGAACTTTTTAAAAAAAGACCGGCTATTTTAAAAGAATATCAAGAGAAATTTAAATATATCTTAGTTGACGAGTTTCAGGATACTAATTGGGCCCAATATGAACTGATAAAAAAAATGGCTGCGCCGAAAAATAACCTTACAGTTTCTGCAGACGACGATCAGTCAATTTATAAATTTCGGGGAGCCTCTTTCAATAATATTCTTCAGTTTAGAAATGATTTTCCTAAAGCAAAGGAATTATCTTTGATTGAAAATTATCGTTCAAACCAGAATATTTTAGACCTTTCCTATAAATTTATTAAAGCAAACGACCCGGACCGGCTTGAATATGTGAGCAAACTTAACAAAAAGTTAATTGCCTTCAAAAAAGGAAAAGGTATTATTGAGCATCTTCATTCCAAAGGTTTAGAGGAGGAGAATAGAGGAGTAATTAATAAAATTATTGAAATTTTAAAGAAAGATAAAGAAGCAAATTTAAGCGATTTTGCTATTTTAGTCAGGACTAACGATTCTGCCAATTCATTTGCCCGAACATTGGAAAGAGCGGACATTCCTTATCAGTTTTTGGCCTCCCGCGGCCTTTACACTAAGCCGATTATTTTAGATATTATTTCTTATTTTAAACTTTTAGACAATTACCACGAAAGCTCGGCAGTTTTCCGAACTTTAAACTTACCGTTTTTGAAAATTCCATCTGATGAGATAATGAAGATTACCCAATATAGCCGTTTTAAAACAAAGTCAATTTATGAAACGCTTCAAGAACTCCCGTTGATTCACGATATCTCGGGAAAAACAGCTAATAAAATTAATTTTCTTTTAGGCCTAATAAAAAGGCATACTAATTTGTCTCGGGAAAATAATGTTTCCGAAGTTTTAATCGGCTTCCTTAAAGATTCTGGCTATTTAAAATATCTTTCAGCCAGAGATAGCAGGGAAGAGTTAGATTTGATAAGCCAGTTTTATAAAAAAATTAAAAGTTTTGAGGAATCTTCCTTAGAACCAAATTTAAAAAATTTTATAGGGGAAATGAATATGGAAATAGAGTCGGGCGAGCAGGGAAAGCTTGAATTTGACCCGGAGCAGGGGCCAGACTTAGTAAAAATAATGACTATTCATTCTTCCAAGGGACTGGAGTTTAAATATGTTTTTTTGGTTAATTTAGTGGACAAAAAATTTCCTACTATTGAACGTCGGGAAAAAATTGAGATTCCGGAAAAGCTGATAAAAGAAATTATTCCCAAGGGAGATGTCCATCTTCGGGAGGAAAGGCGTCTTTGCTATGTGGCAATGACCCGAGCAAAAAAAGGATTATTTTTTACTTCAGCCGACGACTACGGAGGAGTTAGAAAAAAGAAATTATCAAAGTTTTTAGTTGAAATGGGGTTTGAGAAAGAAAAGGATAAATTAGAATATGAACAAGTTCCTGGCAAGCGAGAGCAAAAAACTGATCTGGATATAAGCGTTTCAAAAACAAAAGAGAATAAAAGAAAAACGAGGCAGGAAAAGATACTTTTACCTTCACATTTCTCTTTTTCTCAATTAGCGGCTTTTAAAAAATGCCCTTTACAATATAAATTTGCCAATATTTTGAAGATACCAATGAAGGGGAAAGCGGTTTTTTCTTTTGGGAAAACAATGCATGGCGCTTTATATGAGTTTGTTAAATTATTTAGCGAGAGGGGGGATTTAAGCCAAAAAAAATTATTTATTTCTAAAAATGAAACCCTAAAAAAGAATGAAAAAGAAAATTTTATTAGTTTTGAGGAACTATCAAAAATATACGAACAAAAGTGGATTAATGAATGGTATGAAGATAAGATTCAAAAAGAAGAATATTATAAATTAGGGAAAAAACTTCTTAAAAATTTTCACGCTCAGTTTTTAGAAAAAACGCCTGATATTTTAAAAATTAATGGACAGTTTGCTTTAGAAATTCCTTTTAAATTAAAAATTGGGGATTATATGCTGTTCGGCAGGATAGATAGAATTGATAAATTAGAAAATGGAGTTAGGATTGTTGATTATAAAACGGGAAATTTTAAAGAAAAATTAGCGTCGGACGACAAAGAGCAGTTGCTAATTTATCAGATTGCCGCTGAAAAAGTTTTCGGGATTGAACCAGCGGAACTTAGTTATTATTATTTAAGAGAAGGAAAAACAACTTCTTTTCTTGGCAGCCAGGAAGAGAAAAAGGAACAAATAGATGATATATTATCAGAGATAGAATCAATCAAAGAGAGCGATTTTGCCCCTGCCCCGGGCTGGCAATGTAAGTTCTGTGATTTTAAAGATATCTGCGATTACGCAAAAAGATAACTTAAATAACTTGGCTAAGCCAGGTCTGCCAACAACCTTGCCAATAAAATTATGTTTGCTTAAATGCTTACCCGAGGGTATTTGCGGTAAATTATGTCGAACCATTCCCTCAAATTTTTTAGAAATTGCCCTTCCGTCATTC
>CAYQNN010000063.1:0-3265 GCA_964418955.1 uncultured Candidatus Saccharibacteria bacterium
GTCTTTCAAAAATTCTAGAATTTTTTTTGCTTCAACTTGACCAAGAAGATTTTTATTTATTAAAGAGTTTCCCTGGTTTATTAGTTTAAAGATTACGGCAACTGCTTTTGGGGTATTAAAATCGTCATCCATTGCTTTCTCAAAACTTTCCTCAGCTTTCTTGACTAATTTTGAGTTTTGCTTGCCCGCCGAAGCTTTAGCGTAGGCGGAAGTTTTGATTTTATTTACGAACTCGTCTATTTTTTCCAGTTCCTTTTTTGTTTGAGAAATTAGTTTTTCTGAATAATTAATAGGGGAGCGGTAATGGCTTTTTAAAACCAATAGTCTCAAAACTCTACAATGGTGATTTTTTAGAAAATCCCTGATAGTAATAAAATTTCTAAGAGATTTTGACATTTTTTTACCAGAAACGGTTAGAAAACCAGTATGGATCCAGTATCTCACCATCGGGCTTTTATCCGAAATAGCTTCCATTTGAGCAATTTCAGCTTCGTGGTGGGGAAAAATCAAATCCCTGGCTCCGCCGTGAATATCATACTGAAAACCGAAGTGTTTTTCACAAATTGCCGTATCTTCAATATGCCAGCCCGGACGACCCCAGCCAAAAGGGCTTTCCCATTTCGGTTCCCCATTTTTTGACAGTTTCCATAGACAAAAATCGCCCCTGTTTCTTTTCCCTTTTGCCTGGTCAATTCTGCAGACACCGTCTTCTGCCTGCAAAATCGTTCTTCTTGCCAGCTTTCCATAATTTTTGAATTTGGAAATATCATAATAAATGCCGTCTTTTGCCTGATAAGCAAAACTTTTATCCAATAATCGTTTTACCTGGCTGATAATTTCTTTAATGTAATCAGTCGCTCTGGCATATTTTGTCACGCTGTCAACCTTTAAACTTTTCATATCTTTTAGATATTCTTTTTCAAAAAGCAAAGCTAATTTTTTTGGCGTTATTTTTTTCTCTTTCGCTCTGTCAATTATTTTATCGTCTATGTCGGTAATATTCTGGAGATAAAAAACTTTAAATCCCTTTTGTCTAAGAAATTTCACAAAGGCGTCAAAAACAACATAGGTTCTGGCATGGCCTATATGAGGAAAATCATAAACCGTCGGGCCACATACAAAAAGATTTACTTTCTTGCCTTTGGGCTTGCCCCGAACTTGCCGAAGGGGGCTGAAAATCTCTTTTTTTCGAGATAGAGTATTATAAATTTTAAGCATATCCCGTAGTGAATTTCAAATTATTTTTTGCTCCGTAGGAGTTTTTGAAATTTTACTACGGGGCATATTAAATTATTTTAGCACGATTTTAATCTTTTCAAAAACATTTGCCTATGTTAATATATTATAGGTGGTCGTTTTATTAATTATAATTAATTTTTAAAGATATGGATATAAAATTGAAAAAAAGTGATATTATCGTCGCTCTTATTACCGGGGAAGGAGTTGCCTGGTTATTTGTTTTTATTTTAAAGAGTTCTTCTTTAAATATTCCTTATTTTAACGTAATCCTGCCCGTTATTTTTCCCATAATAGCGGTATTCGCTCTTTGGATTTCTTACTTAATCGGCAAGAAATTTTTATTTATATTTCAACTGGCAAAATTTCTAATGGTAGGAGCTTTATTTGCCCTTTTTGATTTATTAGTTTTAAACGGACTGATGACCTGGCTTGGAATATCAGAGGAACAAAAAATAAAATATTTAATTTTTGTCGGAATTTCATTCGTAATCGCAACCACTATAAAATATGCAGCCGATAAATACTGGGTATTTAAGAAAACCGAAAAAGGAAAAGCAGGGGTAGAGTTCGGAGCTTTTTTTATAATTACCTTAATTAGCGGAGGAATTCAAGTCGGGATAGCAGGTTTAATATTCGCTATGGATCCTTTGCTTGGCATGTCTCCACAGGCATGGGGAAATGTCGGAAAAATTGCTGGTATTACGGTTGCTTCTGCCTGGAATTTTGTTGGCTACAAGTTTTTAGTTTTCAAAAAATAATTGTTTAGTTTTAATCTAAGACTTTAATGGAAAATTTAGCGCTTTATCGCAAATATCGGCCGCAAACTTTTTCAGAGATAGTTGGCCAGGAGTATGTGGTTCAAACTTTAACCAACGCTATTGCTTCGGGAATGGTTTCTCATGCCTATATATTCTCCGGGCCTCGCGGAAGCGGGAAAACCACTTCCGCGAGGCTTTTAGCCAAAGCGGTCAACTGCCGTAATCGCAAAGACGGCCAATTTGAGCCCTGTAATAAATGTTCTTCCTGTTTGGAAATTATAGAAGGCAATTCTATGGACTTAATTGAAATTGATGCCGCTTCTCATCGGGGAATTGATGAAATAAGAGAGTTAAGAGAAGGAATTAAATTTTCTCCGACAAAAGAAAAATATAAAGTTTTTATAATTGACGAAGCTCACCAACTGACAAAAGAAGCGGCTAACGCCCTCTTAAAAACATTGGAAGAACCGCCTTCTTACGCAATTTTTATTTTAGCCACAACCGAAATACATAAAATGATTCCCACTATTATTTCCCGCTGCCAGAGATTTGATTTTAGAAAATTAACATTGCCGGAAATTGTCGGCAGACTGGAAACTATTGCAAAGGCGGAAAAAAAGAAAATTGACAAAGCGGCGCTTGAACTTATTGCCCTAAATTCCGGGGGTTCAATCAGAGACGCCGAGGGCTTGCTCGACCAGACCTTGACCTTTGCCGGAACTTTAGGAGAAGAAGGAATGATAAAAGTGGAAAATATAAAAAACTTACTGGGACTAACCGATGTGAATTTAATCAGCCAGTTTGTTGATTTTATTTCCCAAAAAGATAATGGCAAAGCCATTAAATTTTTGAATCAAACAATTGAAAACGGCCATGACCCTCAAGAATTTGCCGAGGCTCTGGTTCGCTATTTGAGGCAATCACTTCTTTTAAAAATAAATCCAGATATGATGAATCCGATGATTGTCGGCCTAACAAAAGAAGAACAGGAGAAAATTTTGTCCCAGACGGAAAAGTTCAGTTTAAACGAACTTCAGGGAGGGCTAAATCTTTTTCTTGATGCCGAAAACAAAATAAAATATTCCTCAATTTCCCAGTTGCCCTTGGAGTTGGCAATAATTGACTTTATCAAGCCAGAAGAGTAAAATTTTCAGTTGATGCGGGGTCGTCTAATGGTAGGACGCTACACTTTGGATGTAGAGATCTAGGTCCGATTCCTAGCCCCGCAGCCCTTCTTCGCTTCGTTCATCAGGGCCTCCGGCACTATA
>CAYQNN010000064.1:0-3232 GCA_964418955.1 uncultured Candidatus Saccharibacteria bacterium
TTTGCATTTTTTGAAAGATAACCTTTTTTCTCCAGCGTATTTAGGTGCTCGTGTATTGTTGATACTGCCTTAAGCTTCAGTTTTTTCCTTATTTCTTCAATAGTGGGGGACATTCCGTTTTCTGCCCTATAGGCATTGATGAAGTCGAAAACCCTTTTTTGTTTTTTTGTTAGCGTTTGCATATTGCATTAAAATTTATTTGCGCTACAATTTAATTATACCCGAAAAGAAACCGAAATTCAAAGCGGTAGTTATCCACAGGGCATAAAAATAAATTATGGATGTTTTTACAAAAGAAAAAAGGAGCGAAATAATGTCAAAGATCCGTTCCGAAAATACAAAAGCTGAGCGATTGGTTTTTCGCGAGCTTCGCAAGCGAAAGTAGGGACGTTTCCGACTTTTTTTCGAAAGTAGTTCGAAAGTAGGGACGTTTCCGACTTTTTAATAATGTGTTAAAGTATAAGATAGAAATGTAATAAAAAAGTATTAAAACTATGCCAAGGGGTCCAAGACTAACTTTTAATAATGCTGTATTTCATATAGTAAATAGAGGAAACGCGAAGCAAACTATTTTTCACGACGAAGAAGATTTTAGTAAATTTCTAGAAATTCTTGCTCGCTATAAGGATAAATTCGGATTTAAGATGTATCATTTCTGTTTAATGCCTAACCATCATCATTTTGAATGGGAGATTTCTCGAGCAGAAAGCTTATCTAAAGCAATGCAAGGAATAGCTCTTTCTTATTCAAGATATTATCATTCAAAGTATAATACAGTGGGTTATCTATGGCAGGGAAGATTCAAAAATATGGTAGTAGAAAAAGAGAATTATATGGCAAGATTAGGAGTGTATATTGAACTTAATGCTAAAAGAGGAGGATTAGTGGATAATCCGCAAGAGTGGAAGTGGTCAAGTTGCAGATTTTATACAAATGGAGAACCAATAATGATTTCATTTAAAGATGAGAATAGAGAAAGGAAAATAATAAATTTAATTGATGTAGATCCTTTTTATGAAGAACTTGGAAGTAATCCAATTGAGCGTCAAAATCATTATAGAGAACTTACTTCGTCAATAGATAGCCAAAACAAACCAGAGACATTTGCTTTCCATGAGAGGGGAATATTAGGGTCCGATAATTTTAAGGATAGAATATCAGAAACAATGAAATCTTTAGGCATATTAATTAAGCCTAAAAAAATGGGAAGGCCGCCAAAACAGAGAGATAATTAAAAAGGAGGAAATAAAAAGTCGGAAACGTCCCTACTTTCCCTACTTTCCTACTTTCTGTCTAAATGCGTTCTGCAGGGGGAGCTAAGATTAGAGGGTTAATAGCCCTCTTTTTGTTTTAAAATCCTTGACATATTTAAATATCCATGGTAACATTAGGGGTAGTTTAAAGATAGCAAATTGAAAATAAAATACTTATTGAAAGGATTTTTATTATGATAAAACATACGACTGATCCTACTGAACGTGCCGCTTCAATAGCAGATCGTGAAGCAGAAGAAATTTGGAAAAGAACAGGGAGTTATAAGGAATGGCTAAAGGTTTGGCTTTCTGTTTATAAGCAATTGCTTCTTGAGTTTGTATCTCAAGTAAGCATATAATGAATTCTGGAAAGGAGCTAATAATGATAGTAATCAAAGTGTGGTGTCTTCCACCTAATCAAGACGAAGATGTTTTGAATCTTCTTCATCAGGCGATTGTGAAAACCGTGGTATCTGTTTCTGAGCTTGGCGTTAAAGACGAAAACGATATGGTTTGTCTTTTTCCAACCGATCTTATGAAATACGGACTGGGACAAGAAATTGTCATTGAAATTGATGGTTTGCCTGATATGCCTCGGAAAAACACATCGATTCCTGTGCAACTTGCTGAGAGTGTTGGAAAAAGTGTTTCAGTTCTTTATCCCGAAGCAAAAATCAAATGCTCTGTTGAAGAGTTTAATCCCTCAAAAGCAGTTTGGATTTCAACAAAACAAAAAGACTGATAAGCGTAAATAGCAAAGAATAAATTCCTCGTAGAGAAGCATTTCTACGAGGATTTTTTTATTTAATTTTATATTGCAACGATTTCTTTTAAATTAACAAACATTAAACCATTCATTTCTTCCTTTATTCTCTTCCAATCCAAGGTTCTAAATGCGTCCTGCAGGGGGAGCTACAATTAGAGGGTTGATAGCTCTCTTTGTTTTGAAAAGTGCAATATGTATGTGCACATTACCGCAAAACATTGACAAATTATACGAGCGTGCTATAATGTAGACAGTAATGGCAGATATGTTTCTGCCATGTAAAAAGTGAATAATGAAAGATATCCAGAAAAGATAGAAGGAGAAAAATAATGATGAATAAGGGTATAATTCGGGTAAGAGCGGTGCAAGATAGGGAGTTTAAAAACTCCTATTGGGGCTTTGATATCCGCAGTGAGCTATCAAAAGCTTTTCAAGAATTTCAAAGACAGTTCGGAATCGGTTTTGAATTAACGGATATAGGAAAATGGGATTCAGTTGGTCCTCCTAGTTTAGGGAATTTCCCTTTTAATGTTATTCAGATGATTCCGAGAGGACTTTCAATGGAAGAAATTATTGAATATTTAGTAGGCGTTTGCAAAAAAGATATGGGGTTGTCCATAGAAGTTTGCCAAGATGAAAAAGATGAAATTTGTGATAAAATGGAAAACAAACCCCCAGCTTATCAATTCGGCTTTTGGGAGGGCAGATTAGAATCTTGGTTAAAAGAATGTTTTTTCCGAGACTTAGAAGAGAAAAAAGTTATGGATTCGGGAATCGGAGCGACATTCGCATTCAGCGGTAAAATTTCTATTTGTTTAAAGTTAGGAGGATGCGTTAAGACGTCAGGTGGGATTTTCACCAAAAAAGCCTACATTTTAATGGGAAATTGTTCTATATATGAAAAACAACCCAGTAGAACGATATTGCACGAAATTGGCCATCTTTTTGGAGCTAACCATGCTAAACATCGTAGATCCGTAATGAAAGAAGATCAGTCGTCAACTTATAATTTTGACAATCGGAACAAAAAAATTATCTTGAATAAGATAAAACAGCTTAAAGGGCTCAGCTAAAATGTTGAGCTCTTTTTTTCAAAGAACTATCAAGAAGGTTCTAACATCGTTCCAAAAACAGGCACTTTTATTTTAAAAACTTCAAACTCTTCCCTCATTTTTTTCCAATCTATGGTTCTGAATGCGTCCCGTAGGGGGAG
>CAYQNN010000065.1:0-3185 GCA_964418955.1 uncultured Candidatus Saccharibacteria bacterium
GGATATCCAGCTATATAATTGGAGTTTTGAATTTTTTTGCTCAAGGATAGGATGACTAAGGATAAAGACATATTTGTTGATTGCCGTTTGGACTTCCTTTATTTTAGATTCTTCGATTGTATCGTTTGGAAAATGGCCGCCGCGAATTAATTCTAAGACCAATGACTCGGCAAATAATTGTTTTGGAGGATTTCCGTTTCCAATATCCATCTGGACGAGAAATCTTCTTTTTAATATTCTTTCAATTGCTCCTCTTTTTAAAAGATGTTCTTCCTTCCAATCAATAATTCCTCTTATTCTTTCATAAAAGGCAGCTACTTTTGAGGCGACCTCATCAACATGGATAGTAGATATTTCTTTTTTAGGCTGGAGAGAACGATACCAGTTTTGGTGTTGGAAAATTAGTTCTTTGGTATTTTGAGATAATTCAGTCATAGGATTAAATTTAGTGATTGTTATTGCTTTTTTTTAATTTCTTTTTTAAGCTCCTCTATAAATTTATCTAATTTTACCATTCCTATATCACCCTTTTTTCTTTCTCTTACCCTAACAGATTTTGTTTTCATTTCTTTATCGCCGACGACTAACATATAAGGAATTTTCTGAATTTCCCCTTCCCGAATCTTTTTAGAAACAGTTTCCTTCTCATCCTTTAATTCGCAACGATATCCGTCCCCGCTAATTTCTTTAGCGATTTTTCCAGCATATTTTTCATGGCGAGCGCCGATTGGAATTACCCAAACCTGGGTGGGGGATAACCATAATGGCAAAGCGCCTGCGTAATGTTCCAGTAAAACGCCGATAAATCTTTCCAGAGAACCGAGCAATGCCCGATGGACCATAATTGGCTCTTTCTTTTTGCCTTTATTGTCAATATAAAAAACATTAAACGCTTTTGGCAGATTGAAATCAATTTGGAAAGTGCTGCATTGCCATTCTCTTCCAAGAGAATCTTTTATTTTAATATCAATTTTTGGTCCGTAAAAAACTCCTCCTCCTGGGTCAATCTGATATTTTAGTTTCAGTTTCGAAAAAGCGTATTTTAAGGAATTAGTGGCTTTTTGCCACATTTTTAGACTTCCCATGAATTTTTTAGGGCGGGTAGATAAATAAATTTGGAGATCATTGAAACCAAAAGTTTTAAGAATTTCCAAGCCGTATTTCAAGAGAGAAATTAATTCATTTGCCATTTGGTCCGGGGTGCAGAAGATATGGGCGTCGTCTTGAGTAAAACCGCGAACTCTGGTTAGGCCATGAAGAACGCCTGATTTTTCGTAGCGGTAGACAGTCCCCAGTTCGGCAAATTTTAAAGGCAAATCTTTATAACTTCTTATTTTTGATTGGTAGACCTTAATATGGAAAGGACAGTTCATCGGTTTTAACAAATATTCTTCCTCATCAATTTTAATGGGAGAATAGATGTTTTCCCGGTAAAAGTTCCAATGTCCCGATTTTTTCCACAAATTGATATTGCCAATATGGGGAGTATATAGCCATTTATATCCTTGTTTGACCAATTCTTCGTATAAATAATTTTCAATGACTTTTCTTAAAATAGCGCCTTGAGGAAGCCATATTGGCAAACCGGCCCCCACCTCTTCGTCAATGATAAATAGTTCTAATTTTTTACCCAAAAGGCGGTGGTCTCTTTTTTCTGCTTCTTTTTTGAGATGTAGATATTTTTCTAATTCTTCTTTTGTTGTGAAAGCCACCCCATAAATTCTGGCGAGCATTTTGTTTTTCTCGTCTCCTTTCCAATAAGCGCCGGCAATTTTAGTCAACTTAAAAGCATTTGGATTTATTTCTTTGGTAGATTTAATATGCGGACCCTTGCAGAGGTCAATAAGATTTCCGCTTTGATAAATAAAAACGGTTTTGTCTGGCAGTTCTTTAATGAGTTCTAATTTATAGAGCTGGTCTTTAAATATTTTTCTTGCTTCTGTTTTAGAAATAACCTTTTTCTTAAATTTGATATCTTGCTTTATTAACTTTTTCATTTTCTTTTCTATCTTTGGCAAATCATTTAAAGTTAGTTTAAATTCCTGTTTTGAATTTTGGTTATTGGAGTTTGGGATTTGTTTGGGGTTTGGTGCTTGGGATTTGGGATTTACGATTTTGACTTCTGAGAAGTCAAAATCGTAGTAGAAGCCGTTCTCAATAGCTGGTCCAATTCCAAACTTCACTCCCGGAAAGAGTTCTTGAATAGCTAAAGCCATTATATGAGATAGAGAGTGACGAATAGTTTCAATTTTCATGTATTGCTAAAATTTCTTCAATGTTCTCGGCGATTACTTTTGGGGTATCGTCTCTATGATTAACCCTGCCAGCGATAAAAACAATTTTGTTTTCTTGGATGATGGTTGGATTTCTCTCCATTATTGCTGGAAAAACAATGACCTCCGCTCTATCAGTCAGGTCTTCTAATTTTAGGAAAAGCATTGGTTTCCCGGTTTTAGTGATAATTTTTTTAATATTGGAAATAATTCCTCCCACTAAAACTTTTTGGTCTGAGAAAGCGCTTTTAATTTTACTGAGAGAAACGGTTTTTTTGCTCAAAATATCTCGGAAATCTTCTAAGGGGTGGGAGCTTACATAAAGGCCTAAAAGTTCTTTTTCCCAACTCAGCTTCTCAAAATTTGTTGCCGGTTTTGCAGGAACTAATTTTATATGTTCATTAAAGTTAGTTTTTTCAAAAAGTCCTTTTTGTCCGTTTATCTTGTTCTTTTGACTTTCTCTTGACCATTCTGACAATCTTTCTAAATTATGCAATAATTGTTGCCTTTCTGCAAACTCATCAAACGCTCCGGCCTTAATTAAGCTTTCCATTGATTTTTTGTTTAAGTTTTTTGAATTAATTCTCTGCACAAAGCTTTCGATGCTTTCAAATGGGCCGTTATTTTTTATTTCTTCAACAATTACGTCTATTATATTCTCACCGACATTTTTTATAGCCAAAAATCCAAAACGTATTTTACCTTCGTTGGGAACAACGGTAAAATTTTTCAAGCTTTCGTTAATATTCGGAGGAAGAACCTCTATTTTCATTCTTTTGCATTCTTCAATTAGAACGGCAATCCTTTCAATATCTGTTTTTTCTGAGGTTAAGAGGGCAGCCATAAACTCAACAGGGAAATGAGCTTTTAAATAAGCTGTTTGGTAAGCAATCATAGCGTAAGCTGTTGCAT
>CAYQNN010000066.1:0-3122 GCA_964418955.1 uncultured Candidatus Saccharibacteria bacterium
CCCGCGCCCGAACCAGCGCCTGAACCAGCGCCCGCTCCCGCGCCCGAACCCGAACCCGCGCCCGAACCCGAACCCGCGCCCGCTCCCGCGCCTGAACCCGAACCCGAACCCGCGCCCGCTCCCGCGCCTGAACCTTAACGTGTGACTAAACCGAGTTTAGTCACATTAATTACCAGGTCTGACCTGAAACAATTCCCAGATTGTTTCAGGGTTGTTTCAGGTCAGACCTAGACAACTAACAAGTATGGCTTCAAATCGTCCCCAATTTGTTAATGGTGAAATATATCATATTTTGAATAGAGCGATAGAAGGAAAAAACCTTTTTCAACAAATCAATGATTATTTCCGATTTATTTTTGGCCTTTATGAATTAAACGATAAAAATATGGTTAAAATGAAATTTCGTATAAGCCAGCGCAAGGATCGAAAACGCACAGGTCAAACCCGGAAAAATACTCGGGAACAATTGGTAGAGATTATAGCTTTTTGTTTAATGCCAAATCATTATCATTTAGTTGCTCGGCAATTAGTTGATAATGGGATTTCTCTTTTTATAAAGAAATTAGGGAATAGTTATGTTGGCTATTTTAACGAGAAATATAAACGGAAAAGCAGAGGGTCTATATTCCAAGGTCATTTTAAGGCAGTTCATATTAAAACCCAAGAACAGTTTATGAATCTTATTTGCTATGTTTTTACTAATCCAATAGAACTTTTAGAAAAGGAATGGAAAGAAAAAGGGGTAAAGAACCCCCAAGAAGCAATCAAGTTTTTAGAATCTTATAAATGGTTTAGCTTTCCTGATTGTATTGGGGGCAAAGCTTTTCCTTCAATAACTCAAAGAGATTTTATTTTTAAAGTTTTTGACAGTTCAGAGAACTTAAAGAAAAATGTGGAGAGCTGGATTTTATATAAATCCGAATCAAGAAAAATATTAAAAACAAACAAAAATTTGTTCTTTGATTGAAAAATACCAGGTCTGGCCTGAAACAATTCCCGAAGCAATTTGTTTTTTTATAAAAATATTATAAAATAAATAATAAATAATATGAATAAATAATATGTCTATAAAGTTCTGTTGAGAGTTGATCTTATTAGGATTAAATAGATAATATTTAAAAATAAAAAATATGACGAAATCATTAAATTATCTCAACATTTGCGAAAAGGTCTCTAAGATAAGCATTTATCTATTAGTTTTTTTCCTGCCGCTTTTCTTTTTGCCTTGGACAGGAGATATTCTTGATTTTAACAAACAAGCCTTGCTTGTCTTTTTAGTTTTTATTGCTTTTTTTGCCTGGATGTTAAAAATTTTAATTTCGGGGAAATTTAGTTTTACTATCAGTTGGATTCATATACCGTTGATAGTTCTATTTTTAGTTTTATTTTTTTCTACTCTTTTTTCTTTATATCCTTATGGAAGTTTTTGGGGATGGCCCCAGGTTAGTTCGGAGAGTTTGCTTACTTTGCTTTGCCTTATTCTATTTTATTTCCTGGCAGTTAATATTTTTAAAAAAGAGGAAATTTCTAATTTAATGATTTCTCTGATTTTTGCCGGTTTTTTGGCGGTCCTCTTCGGGATATTTCAGCTTTTCGGAAAATTTTTGTTTCCTTTTGCTTTCAGCAAAACATCTTCTTTTAACACAATTGGTTCTCAAAACAGTTTGGCTATTTTTGCCGCTGTTTTATTGCCTCTTATTACCCTTTTTATTATTAAAATCCAAAAAAAACCATTAAAATTATTTTTTGTAGTAAGCGCTATTTTAAGCGTTTTTCTTCTAATTTTAGTTAATTTTTCAATCGCCTGGTGGCTGGTAATTATTGGCGCTGTTTTAGTTATTACCTTGATAGCCCAAAAAAGAGATTTTTTTGATAGTCGCTGGTTGGTTTTGCCAATGGTTTTTTTAGTAATTGCTTTATTTTTCGTTTTCTTTAATCCCCAGATTCCCGGCACTCCGAATCGTTCTACGGAAGTGTTTCTAAATCAAAAGTCCAGCTTTAATATCGCCTGGGAGTCGTTAAAAGAAATTCCTGTTTTCGGTACCGGTCCCGGAACCTTTCTATTTGATTTTTCAAAATACAAAACAATTGATTTTAATAAAAGCCAATTTTGGAACATAAGATTTGGGAAGAGCGGCTCAGAGTTTTTAAACAGCTTAACTACTACAGGGATATTGGGAGTACTTTCTTTTCTGTCTTTAATCGGAATTTTTATTTTTTACGGTATAAAATCTCTTTTTATAAAACAAAGGAAGAAAAGGAAGCAAGGTTTATCTAAAGATAAGGAAATAGTAATTGATAAAGAATTAGAAAAAGAAAATGAAGGATTCTCTTGGGTATTAGCTGCTGGAATTTTTATCAGCTTTTTAGTTCTAATTGCCGGATATTTTTTATACAGTTCAAATTTATCTCTAAATTTTATTTTTTTCTTATTTTTAGCCGGATTCGGCGCTTTAGTTTTTCCTAAAAGAGAATTTTTGCTTAAACGGGCCTCTTTAGCAACTCTTGCTTTCACTTTTGTATTTACTTTATTTTTTGTTTTCAGTTTGGGAATCTTTATTCTGGAAGGGCAAAGGTATATTGCTTTTCTAGATTATCAAAAAGGAATAAGCGCCTGGCAGCAGGGTAAGAGCGAGGAAGCCGTTAATTACACGGAGAAAGCGACAAGGATAAATCCAAGGGTGGATATATATTGGCGGCAATTATCTCAATTTTATCTTCAAAGGATAAATGAGGTGGCCCAAAGCAAGGATTTGTCCAAGGAGGATATTAACAAACAGATCCAGCTCTATATAAATAATTCTGTAAATTCTGCTAAGGCAGCTATTGATACCAGTCCTAAGAATGTCGCTAATTGGTCGGTGCGAGGTTTTGTTTATCAGAGCTTGATTGGAGTAATCGGCGGAGTAGACGATTGGGCGATAAAATCTTATGATTCTGCCTTAGGGCTTGAGCCAATTAATCCTTATTTCCCTACCCAGGAAGGAATTGTTTTTCTCAGCCAGGCGTCGCTTTTGTCTGAAGATAAGAAAGAAGAAAGAGATAGTATTTTGAAAAAAGCCGAGGAACAGTTTGAGAAAGCAATTAACTTAAAATCTGATTATGCTCCAGCTCATTTTCAA
>CAYQNN010000067.1:0-3089 GCA_964418955.1 uncultured Candidatus Saccharibacteria bacterium
TTGAGGCCGGGATGGGAATTGCACCCATGTATATTGGTTTTGCAGACCAACGCCTTAGCTACTTGGCTACCCGGCCATACTTCCTTTTTAATAATTCTTTTTGCTGTCCAGTTTTTAAAAATATTTCTCTTTTCACTGCTTCGCTTCGCGAATTATAAATCTCAGAATTAAGAAATTTCCATGGTCTATAAAACTTTGTTGACTTTACTCTACCAGAATTACGTAATCTAATCCGATTTTCTAAATTTTTTGTTGACCCAATATAAATATCACCATTTTTTGAACTTTTTAAATAATATACATAAAACATAATTTAGCTACTTGTCCCCCTTCGGGGGATCTGCCACAGGCAGAGCTACGTGGCCATTCTGCCGTTTTAACACTTTTTTAAGGTTTTTTCAATCATTTTTATCTTCCTTAATCTCTTCTAAAAGTTCTTCAACTTTGGCTGCCTCTTTTGTTTTTTCTTCTGTTTTAAACCTTATTTTAGGGATCGGCCTCATTTTCAAACGTTTATTCAATTTTTGTTGAAGCTGGTAAATTTCTTTATTTAGAATCTCAAAAATTTCGGCTGTTCTGCTGTCAGGCATTACTGATATATATATTCTCGCTTGCCTTAAATCCACTGATGTTTCTACCCGCGTAAGAGTCGCTAAAACACCTTTCGGGAAATCAACTTCCCTCAGAATAATCTGGCTTAATTCTTTTTTTATTAAAGAGTTAACGCGTTGGATGCGATTAGACATAGAATAAATGTAAAATGGAAAAATCAAAATGGAAAATGACAATATAAAAATAAAAAATAACTAAAATGTTAAAATAACTTTAAATTTTTATAATTTTAACATTTTGGATTGTAATTTTGATTTTTGATTTTATCATAGCTCTCCTTTTTTTCTTTCTTCAATATATATTTCTAAAATATCTCCTTCTTCAATCTTCTTTTCTCCTCCGTAAAGAACGCCACATTCAGAACCTTTTGTTATTTCTTTAATTTTTTTCTTATCTCTTTGAAGTTCAATAATCTTTCCTTTGCCAACTTTTTTTTCTTCGCGATAAATTTCTAATAAAGCTCCTTGTTTTACTTCTCCCTCAATTACTTTCCCGCCTACAATTTGCCGGCTTTTCTCGGTCCGAAAAATTGATAGAACCTTAATTTTGCCTAAATCAACTCTGACCGTTTCAAAAATAACTCTTTTTTCTAAAAGATTACGAACTGCTTGGGCAAGTTCGTAAATTATTTCAAAACTCATTACTGTTATTTTTTCTCTCTCCGCTAATTTTTTTGCAACAGGATTTATCTTCACCCGAAACCCGACGATTTTAGCTTTCGCCCCTATCGCTAATTTAACATCCGATTCTTTTATATCCCCAGCTTCTGCCTTTAAAATCCTTAAAATAACCCCCGAACTAGTCCCGTCTTCTGCAGGGCGGTTCAGGACTGGTTCAGCGCCGAGCTCCGCTTCGGCGCTGGGTTTTTCTTGCTGCGCATCGCCAGAGGCCTTGCCAACGGCGTGGGGAAGCTCTTTCAAAATTTCTTCAATTGCCTCAAGAGAACCAACAACATCAACTTTTAAGATTAAATTTACCACTCTTTGGCCAGGCTCAATATCAAGCACTTCGGGAGTTTGTTTCTGGAAACCTTCTATCCCTTTTTTAGCTGCTTCTATATTAGAAAAAATCGTAAATCTTTCTCCGACCCCGGGAACTTTTTCAAAACCAATGACAATAATTGGCATTGAAGGAAAAGCTTCTCCAAGAAAATCGCCCTTGAAATTTTCCATAATTTTAATTTTGCCGAAAGTGGAAGGAGTTCCTAATATATCGCCTCTTTTTAAAATTCCGTCCCGTAAAAGCAAGGTGGCAGTTGGTCCCCGATTAGCGTCTAAATAAGATTCAATTACTACCCCTTGGGCAGATTTTGAAATATCTCCTTTCAAATTTTCCATTTCAGCTAATAACAAAATTATTTCCAAAAGCTCTGGAATTCCTTTACCGGTTTTTGCCGAAACATTCACCGAAGGCACTTTTCCTCCCATTGACTCAACTAAAACATCTTTTTTTACTAATTCTCTTTTTACTTTTTCAGAATCAGCTTCCGTCTTGTCCATTTTGTTAATAGCCACAATCATAGGAATTTCTGCTTTTTTTATATGCAAAATTGCTTCTTCTGTTTGGGGCTTCACTCCTTCTTCTCCCGCTACCACCAAAATAGCAATATCAGCCACTTTTGCTCCCCGAGATCGCATAGCAGAAAAAGCCTCATGGCCGGGAGTGTCAATAAAAGTAATTTTTTTGCTGCCCTGCTCAATCTCATAAGCTCCGATATGCTGAGTAATCCCTCCCGATTCCTTGGCAGTAATTTTTAAATCTTTAATCGCTTCTAAAATTGAGCTCTTGCCATGGTCAACATGCCCTAAAACAACCACCACCGGCGGCCTTATTTTAAGGTTTTCTTTTTGTTCTTTTTTTAATCGTGGCATAAATTATTTTTTTGGTTTTAAAGCATCTGAAATTGCCTTTTTTTCTTCTTCAGACAGCGAATACTCGGATTTACCATCTTTTACCGGTTTTCCGTAAACCCTATTTCCTTCCCTGGCATAAAGAGAAGTAATTACCATACCATCATCATTGCCGTCAAGCAAGGCAAGAGAAAAACTCTGGTTGCTTCCCACCCCGGAAAAAGGATTATACCTGATAACTCCCATTTTTTGAAGAGAAAACTCCCCTTTCTTTTTCAGGTTTTCCAATTTATGGGAAACAACTTCCACTTTCTTCTTTAAATCATTGAATTGATTCAAAACATCCTTCAAATCTTTTGGCTCTTTATTTTTTTTAAAAAAGTTAAACATATTTTATATTTATTTTTATTATTTTTTATGCGGTACCTTTTGGTTGAAATTCTAACTTTTTTTGAACAGAACCCCAACTGACGCACGCTCTGCGTGCGTGGTGGCTCTGACCTGAATCGTACGCTCGGAGAGCGTGGTAATTCAATCGGTGCGTTCCCGCTTGCCTCCGCTCCGCTACGGCAAACCAAAACAGAAATTTTTTCATTACATTTTTTATTTTTTTCTGCCCCCCATTTT
>CAYQNN010000068.1:0-3074 GCA_964418955.1 uncultured Candidatus Saccharibacteria bacterium
CCAAATTTTTTCTCCAGAATTTTTACCAGTTCTGCTAAATCCAAAACAGACATCTTTTCTATTTCTTCAACAAGAGATTTAAACTTTTTAGGAATTTTTACTTCTTTTTCTTCCTTCTCTTCTTTGTCCGCCTGATTGTCCGAAGGACTTTCGGCGGGTTGCTTTTTCTCCTCTTGTTTTTCCTGAGGTTTTTCCTCAATTGTTTTTTCTTCTTTTTTTTCTTCAGACATAATTTTTAATCTTCAATTCTCAACTGAAAATTTAATCATTGAAAATTCATTGAAAATTGAAAATTGGTAATTGAAAATTTATGTTTTAGCTTTAGCTTTGGCTAAAACATTTATCAGACCTTTTATATTGCCTTGAAGGACATTTACAAATCTTGAAATAGGACTGGCAATACTTCCAACGACTTTTGCCAAAAGCTCTTCCCTAGAAGGTATCTTTGCTAAATTAACGACTTCTTCCGTGTTTATAAAACTATTTTCAAAAAGTCCTCCCAAAATTTTTAATTTTTTGTTCTTTCGAGAAAATTTATACGATATCTTGGCAGACGATATTTGATCTTTAAAACCAAAAACCAAGGCTAACTGGCCGACCATCTCTTCTATATTGGAATTAATTTTATTTTCTTTAAAAACCTTATCCGCTAAAGTTTTTTTAATAACGGTTAATAAACAATCTTTTCCTTTCAGCTCTTTCCGCAGCTCAAAAAGTTCTTCTGCTTTCAGGCCTTCAATGACCACAAAAACTATCGCTTTTTGGCGATTTATTTTCTCTTTTATATCTTCTATAACTTTTTGTTTTTGTTCGCGTGTTAATGCCATAGTTATATTTAAAAAAAACTGTCTCATAGACAGCAATTTTCCCGTATAAACAGGTATTTGCCTCGATGGGATTTATTCCGTTAAAAGCGGAACCCATTGTCTATGGCTATTTTATTATTTTACCTTGATTTTTAAATATAGTCCTTATTCTAAAAACTGTCAAGGGTTTAAAATTATTCTTCAATACAAAGAAGTTTTTGGCTTGTATTGCAGGATTTTCCCTGATAAAGCGTAAAATAATTAGCAGCATCGCTTTCGCCCGTTAAACCGGAAGATAATCCTCCCAAAGCGACCGCATCGGTGAATTTTCCTTCCGGCGTATAGCAGGTAGAAAATAAAGGACTCAGCTCTCCTTTAGGTACGGGATATCCATCAACTAATTTATTTTCTTGCGTCCAATTCTGGCAAGTAGATGTAAATGTGTATTTTTCAGCCAGCATGTTTGAACTTTTGCTAGGTATCAATAGGCAATTCTTCTTGCTTTTATCATCAACTCGGCCAAGCCAGATCTTGTCCAGATTATCAAAAAACTCCTTGTCTAACTTTTCTTGATTAATCAGGAAAGAATCCGAAAACTTTTTTAAAAACTCGTCGAAATCTTTTCCTAAAAGCTGATGGCAAGTTGCCCTTCTATCTAATTCCGCCGCCGCTTTCGCTTCAACAAAAACCCCTTCTGTCCCCCTCGGAGTTCTCTCCATTCTTTCAACCGCCATTTCCCGGTCAGCGTCTCCTCCGATAAAAGCATGCCATTTCCCGCTAAACCCCTGACTTTCAGCTTCTTGCTGGCATTTATTATCAGCCCCATCAAGTCCATCTAAGTTTCCGCTATAATCATTTTCGGTAATAAAAACTTTTCTTAAATTCGATAAGTCGCTCGGAACATAAGGCCGTTCTTGCTCAATAGATAACTCATCACAGCTTATAAACTTTGAATAAGCAATGGCAAAAGCTCCGTTTGAATAGGACACTTTATTGCCTTGACCCCAGGGATATTCAAAGACAGCAATCCAATAACCGTTTCCATATTCTTGTCCGGGATAAATTTTCCAATCATATTTTCCCGCTTTAGCGTCAACATTGCTGGTAATCCATTCGGCTTCTTTTTCCTTAAATAAAACAATGCCGACTTTTTTTATCCCCTTTGCTTTCCAAGTAATTTCATAGGTTTGGCCGACTTCCCACTCGTCTCCCCCATTGGGACTCAAAATTTTAACACTGCTTGCTCCGTGGAAAAAAAATAAATATAAAATAAATATAAAAAATACCAATAAGGCTGCTATTAGAATATAAATCAAACTTTTTTCTGTGCTAAATTTTTCAAAAAATGAGTTGTCCATTTCTTAATATATTATTTGTTAGTCTCACTTTCTCCAGGGAGGCAAGGAGGACTAATTTTACTCTCTATCTCTTGTTGGGTTTTTCTTATCTCGACGGTATCATATTTTTCTGCCGAAACCTGAGAAAGGACAATCTGAAGATTTTTAGCTTCCTGCCCACAATTTTTTATCCAACAATCATACTGTTCCTGAACCAATAAATCTGTTGTTGTCTCAACGTTTGTTCCAACGTTTGTTTCAACATTTTCACTATTTCCTATATAAATTATATCATATTTATTATCCTTTTTGCAAAGAACTGCATAGAAAAATGGCGGCACAATACTAATCTTCTCTTCTAATGAATAAGGGCCGCTGAAATAATATCTCAAAATTTTAACAAATTGGGGAGGAGGAGGAAAATTTTCACTAACCGGGGAAGGAGGAAATTCACTCTGAAGGGGAGATGGTTCCGGTTCCTTTCCCTTTTTCAGCAGGTAAGTAATTAAAAAAAAGACAAAAATTATCAATAAGATAATAAGAAGTCCGTAAAAAAATTTCCACAAAATCTTTTTTCCTTTTTTTATTTTTTGGCTATCGTCTTCGGATGTTAGCATAAAAATTTCTTCGCAAAAATATTACAAAAATAACAAAAAAGTCAATCTTAAAAAATTAAAGGAATACTTTTTAGAGAGTATGGATATATCCATACTCTGCTATCCCATAATCTTTATAACTTTTTCGGCAAATTCTTTAGCAGTGGCAGGACCGGAAGCAGTAATTATTTTATTGTCAACAACCACCGAATCCAATTGATAATTTGCTCCTGAATTATTCAAAATTTTAACCGCGGATTTATCCATTGTTGAACTCCAGACGGTCGCTCTTTTATTTTCTAAAACGCCCGCTTTTGCTAAAATTGCCGGAGCAA
>CAYQNN010000069.1:0-3060 GCA_964418955.1 uncultured Candidatus Saccharibacteria bacterium
CCAGGATCTATTTCTGAACGAGGCTCATCAAACATTACATAAGCATCAATCAGCCCCGAAGCCAGAAAAGCGTAGATATAAGAACCGCCGGAGGGGTAAAAAAGCCCTTTTGGATGCATATTTTTTACTAAATCTCCAAAAATATTAAGAAATTTCAGAGAATACTGAGAGCTCATTATATAACTGGCCAGAACAATTGGCTCGGTCAGTTTTTTCTTCGTAGACGGCTTAATTTTTTTCTTTTTGTCGGAATTCATTGAAACTAAATAATTCCCCTCTTTTTCTGTTATATAATATTCCTCATTAATGATATCTGCTATTCCGCAGCATAAAGGGTTTTTTTCTTTATCAAAAAAGCTTAAAACTGTATACCAATTATGTTTAAATCCTCTAAGAAAAAGCATGGAACCATCAAAGGGATCGATAGAACCGTAAATTTCTCCTCCATTTTTAATATCCCTGCCTTCCGGCTCGGAAAAAATAGTAGCTTTTATATTATGCTCTTTCAAAAGTTTTTTTAAAATATCCTCTCCAACCCTGTCAATTCCAATTTCAAGGTCTTCCGGCCTATTTATTGTTTCACCCAAAATCTCCTTTCCTTTTCCCTGGCTGGCTACTTTTTTTATTTCTTTGGTTGCTTTTATCAAAAAATCAACCAGTAAATTTCTTAATTCTTGTTTTTCCATAAACAAAACACTAAACTTCAACTACTATATATTATTATAGTTATTATAGCACAAATTTAATTTTTTAGTTCCTGCCGCCCCGCTAAAAAGCGGGCGGCAGGCATTTATAAAATCAACTAATAGGCCGGCATTTGAGGCATCTGGGGCATTTGCCCCATTCCTCCTTTTTCTTCTTTCTTTTCGGCAACAACACACTCTATTGTCAAAAACATACCGGCAGCTGAAGAAGCATTCTGAAGAGCCGACCTAACCACCTTGGTAGGATCAACTATTCCTGATTCCATTAAATCTTCATACTCCATTGTCTGGGCATTAAAACCATACCCTTCCCTATTTTCTTCTTTAACTTTTTGGACAACCACTGCTCCGTCAACTCCGGCATTTTGAGCAATTTGCCTAATCGGGCCCTCCAAAGCTCTCTTTAAAATATTTATCCCTATTTTTTCTTCCTCCTCTGCTTCAATTTTATCTAAAAATAATCCTGCTCGCAATAAAGCTACGCCTCCTCCGGGAACAATTCCTTCTTCAACTGCCGCCTTGGTAGCTGAAAGAGCATCTTCTGTTTTATGCTGTTTTGCTTTTTGTTCAATCTCAGTAGCCGCTCCAACCTTAATCACCGCTACTCCGCCAGCCAGCTTTGCCAATCTTTCTTGTATTTTTTCTTTGTCAAAATCAGAATCACTAATCTCCAGTTCTTTTTTTATCTGGCCAATCCTCCCGTCAATTTTTTCTTTTTCTCCTTTTCCCTCAATAATTGTGCTGTTCTCTTTTGTTGAAACAACTCGCCTGGCCGAACCAAGCATATCTAATTCAGCGCTATCAAGTTTTAACCCTTTTTCTTCAGAAATTACTTCCGCTCCGGTAACAACAGCGATATCGTCAAGCATCTCCTTCTTTCTGTCTCCAAAACCGGGAGCTTTTATAGCTAAAGTATTAAAGGTTCCTCTAAGCTTATTAACCACCAAGGTAGCCAATGCTTCTCCCTCAATGTCATCGGCAATAATTACTAATTCTTTCTTACCGCTTTTTGCTATTTTTTCTAATATCGGCAGTATATCATTCAAGGCAGATATTTTTTTATCGGTAATTAGAATATAAGGGTCTTCGTATACCGCTTCCATTCTTTCGGAATCAGTAATCATATAAGGAGATATATATCCTCTGTCAAACTGAAGCCCTTTAACAATTTCTTTCTGGAGGCCAAATCCTTTTGACTCTTCAACCGTAATAACCCCGTCTTTGCCGACTTCATCCATTGCTTCGGCAATTAAATTTCCTATTTCTTTATTTTCGGCAGAAATAGTCGCTACTTGGGCTTTTTCCTCCTTAGTAGTAATTTCTTTTTTAATTTCTTTTAATTCCTCTACTATTTGATTTACACCTTTTTCAATCCCCCTCTTGATAGCCAAAGGGTTAGCCCCGGCAGCTACATTTTTTAACCCCTCGGAAATTATTCTTTGGGCTAAAACCGCGGCAGTGGTAGTGCCGTCACCGGCGATTTCATTGGTTTTTTCGGCTACCTCTTTAACAATTTCTGCTCCTAAATTCTCAATTTTGTCTTCCAGTTCAACTTCCTTGGCAATGGTTACTCCGTCATTAGTAATAGTAGGAGCGCCAAACCCTTTATCCAAAACAACATTTCTCCCTTTAGGGCCGAGAGTAACTTTGACTGCGTCTGCTAATTTATCTACCCCGGCTTTTAATTTTTTCCTTGCCTCTTCTTGATATTCAATTTGTTTCGCCATAATTCTTTAATTCCAAATATCCAATATCCAATAAAATGCCTAATTATTAAATGCCAAACGTCTAAATTTGATTATTTGTCATTTGGTTTTTAAGTTTTTATTGAAAATTGAAAATTGAAAATTGAAAATTAGCGATTATTCTATAATCGCTAAAATATCTTCTTGTTTAGCTATTAAATACTCTTTATTTTCGACTTTTATTTCATTTGGACTATATTTGGTAAACAAAATTTTATCTCCTTGCCTTACGTCAATAGGAATGATTTTCCCGGAAGAAGTTTTACGGCCCGGACCCACGGCAATTACCCTGCCCTGTTCAGGCCTTTCTTTTTCAGCCGTTTGAGGAAGCAAAATACCCATTTTTGTCTTTTCTTCCTCTTTTATCGGCTCAATTAATATATAGTCTGATAATGGCTTAATTTTCATCTGTTTAGGGAACAAAAAACAAAAAAACAAAGAATAGTATTTAAATTTATTTTCCTCATTGTTTCTTGTTCATTGTTCATTAATTTATTTTTATGACCTTTTAATGTTTATAATTTCAATATATGACATTTTACCGAAATCCGAAAAAATGTCAACCCTGTGTACTGGTTCATATGATATGATACACTTTGAGGTCTTTAAAA
>CAYQNN010000070.1:0-3037 GCA_964418955.1 uncultured Candidatus Saccharibacteria bacterium
TTCCTAATATTGTTTTGATTAACTCAATTTGGGGAATCGGAGAAATGATTGTAAAAGGAAGAATTACTCCCGATGAATTTTATGTGTTTAAGCCGACCTTGAAACAAAACTATAAAGCGATTATCAGGAAAGACCTCGGGAGAAAAACCATAAAATATGTTTATAGTAGAAAAGGAGGAATAAAAGAAGAAAAAGTGCCAATAAATAAGCAATCTCAGTTTTCTTTGAGAGACGATGAAATTTTAACCCTGGCTAAATGGGCATTGATTATTGAAGAACATTACTCCAAAAAATTTAAAAAATGGACTCCTCAAGATTTAGAATGGGCAAAAGACGGAAAAACGGGGAAACTTTTTATTGTCCAATCAAGACCGGAAACGGTTCATGCCTCAAAAACCGGCAGGATTTACGAAGAATATAAGATTAGAACTAAAAAAAATCCAATTTTAACAGGCGTTGCCGTGGGTGAAAAAATTGGCGAAGGCAAGGTTCATATAATTGAAGATGTTTCAAAAATTAAATATTTTAAGAAAGGAGAAATTTTGGTAACAAAAATGACCGACCCCGATTGGACAAGTATTATGGGAATGGCCTCGGCTATTATTACCGACGAAGGAGGAAAAACCTGCCATGCGGCGATAATTTCCAGAGAGCTTGAAACTCCTTGTATTGTCGGTACGGGGAAAGCCACCAAGGTTTTAAAAAATGGCCAGACCGTAACCGTTGATTGCACCCAAGGATTAAATGGAAAGGTTTTTAACGGCAAAGTTTCCTATAAGATTAAGAGGTATAATTTGAAAAAGATTCCTAAATTGAAAACAAAGATAATGATGAACATTGGGGCCCCGGAAATGGCTTTTAAGTCCTCATTTTTGCCAAACGCGGGGGTAGGACTAGCCCGAGAAGAATTTATTATTGCCGAAAAAATTAAAGCTCATCCCTTGGCTCTTTATCACTTTGAGGAAATTCGGGATAAGAAATTAAAAAAAGAGATAGAAGAACTTACCATAGAGCATAAAGATAAAAAAGAGTTTTTTGTTAAAGAATTAGCCGAGGGAGTTGCTCAAGTGGCGGCCGCTTTTTATCCCAAAAAAGTGATTGTTAGATTTTCTGATTTTAAAACTAATGAGTATAAAAATTTAATCGGAGGAGAGCTTTTTGAAGGGGAAGAATCAAATCCAATGCTTGGTTTTAGAGGCGCTTGCCGTTATGTTGATAAAACTTTCCAGCCGGCTTTTAAAATGGAGTGCGAGGCGATAAAAAGGGCGAGAAATGTTTTTGGCTTAAAAAACATTGCCCTAATGGTTCCTTTTTGCCGGACGGTGGAAGAAGGAAAGAAGGTTTTAAGATTGATAGAAAAAAATGGTTTGAAGAAAAAAGGAGACGAGCTGAAAATTTATGTAATGTGCGAAATTCCTTCTAATGTTATTCTAATTGATAAATTTTTGGATATTTTTGACGGAATGAGCATCGGTTCTAACGATCTAACCCAGTTAACGCTTGGCTTAGATAGGGATAACGCTAAAATTGCTTATGTGGGCAATGAAGGGAATGAAGCCATAAAAGAACAGGTTAGAAATGTAATTAAAATATGTCTTAAACGAAAAAAATATGTGGGAATTTGCGGTCAAGCGCCGTCTGATTTACCCGACTTTGCTGAATTTATAATGAAAGAAGGGATAGAAACGATGTCCTTAAATTCCGACACGGTCATTAAAACAATTCTAAACTTGTCCAAAATTAAATCTCGCTGATAGCGAGGGAAAATTATTTATTATTATGTTTAATATTATCACTTTCGGGTCGGCTACTTGGGATATTTTTATTCGCCCTGAAAATTTTGAAATAATAGAAAATAAAAAATTTATTACTGGAAAGGGAATCGCTTTTAGTTTAGGTTCAAAAGTTGATGTCGAAGAAATAGATTTTAATTCCGGGGGCGGAGGGACGAATACCGCTGTTACTTTCGCCAAACAGGGATTAAAAACAGCTTATTGCGCGACGATAGGCGATGATATAACGGGCAGAGAAATCATCGTCCAATTAAAAAAATTGGGAATAGACACCCATTTTGTTTTTAAAACAAAGGCAAAACCAACCAACTATTCTATTGTTTTAAACAGCGGGCCAAAAAGAGATAGAACTATTTTAGTTTATCGTGGCGCTTCGGAGTTATTATCTGATAAAAGTATTTTCTGGAAACAGCTTAAAACAAATTGGTTTTATTTAGCGCCATTTTCTGGCAAGCTGGCGAAGATGACAGAAAAAATAGTTAATTTCGCCCGTAAGAATAAAATTAAAATTGCTTTTAATCCTGGCAATTCTCAGTTAACTTTACCCGTAGCGGCCTTAAAAAGAATTTTAAAAAAGACAGATATTCTAATCCTGAATCAAGAAGAAGCATCTTTGTTAACTAAAATTTCTTATCAAAAGGAAGAAAAAATTTTTGCCGAAATAGATAAGCTTTGTCCCGGCATTGCCATAATGACAAAAGGTCCAAAAGGAGTAGTAGTTTCCGACGGTAAATATCTCTATCGGGCAAAACCTCGAAAAATAAAAATAGCCGATAGGACAGGAGCGGGTGATTCTTTCGCCTCAGGGTTTGTTTCCGCTTTTATCAGGGGAAAAGGTAATATAGAAAAAGCAATTCAATTAGGCATAGCTAACGCAAATTCCTGTCTTAAGAAAATAGGAGCGAAAAATGGATTATTGAAAAAAGAAGAAAAATTTAGTAAGGTAGAGATAACAAAGAAAAAGCTATAATTATACGGTAAGATAGGAATTGCCTATGTCTAACTTAGATAATTCCTTATTAGTTTTATCGTTATGGAATTAAAGGATTATTTCAAAAAAGCGCAAAGGGGTGGTTGGGCGATAGGGCAATTTAATTTTTCAGCTCTTGGACAGATGCGGGGGATTTTTATGGCTGCCCAAAAATTAAAAAGCCCGGTAATATTAGGAACTTCAAGAGGAGAAAGTAAATACCTGGGAAAAAGAGAAACGGTTGCTTTGGTTGAAATTTCTAAAATAAAATATA
>CAYQNN010000071.1:0-2898 GCA_964418955.1 uncultured Candidatus Saccharibacteria bacterium
TATACTCAGTTTGTCTCTGAAGTATAGTTCTAACATTGTCCACGATGCCCCGCAAAATAAAAACAGCCCCGCGCATAACTACGCGCGGGGCTGTTTTTATTATCCTCGCGCTACTGCCGTTCCCCAGACCTCTTTGGCGCCTGCTTGCTTTAAAGTTAGGGCGCTTTCTTCCATTGTGGAACCGGTAGTGAAAATATCGTCCACTAATAAAATTTTTCTGTTAAAGATTAAATCCGGCCTTTGACAGAAAAATGCGCCTTTGATATTTTTTTCTCTTTCTTCTTTTTTCAAATCTACCTGGTCCGAAGTTTGTTTTGTTTTAAGCAAAACATTATTGAGAATTGGCGCTCTCAAGGTTTTTGCAAGTTCTTTGGCGATTTCTTCCGACTGGTTAAATCCCCGTTGTTTTAGTTTCTTTTTGTGAAGGGGGACGGGGATTAAAACAAAATCATTAAAATTAGATAATTTGTTTAAATTCGCAAGGTGAATTATAATTAAATTAGATAATGGTTTAGCAAGTTCTTTGATATAAGAATATTTAAATTGATGGATAAGTTTTTTTATCATAAAACTATTATAAGGAACGGCGGAATAAAGACCGTTTAGTTTTTTAAATCTCCGACAGGAAGAACAGGTTCTGCCGTCAAGGACAATTTTTGGGGGATAGCAAAAAGGGCAATACTGTCTTTCAGAAACATCAATTAAAAAAAAGCAGTCCGAGCAGAGATAGCTTCCTTCTCTCCCGCAGTTAACACAGAATTTTGGAAAAAGGATATCAAGTAGAAATTCTTTGGTTTTAGATAAAAATTTTTGCATAGATATTTTATTTTATATCAAAGAAAATTAAACGCAAAAAGCCCAATGACTAAACCCCAATGCTCAATCAAGCTCTAAACCCCAATGACTAAAACGATATGATAATTAGAATTTTAAAAATTGGGATTTGATTGGTTGTTAGTCATTAGGATTTTGGGTTTATATCGGGTTGTTTTCCACATAGTTCTCTTTATTTTAATATGGTATAATTTAAGTACCCGGGTTTTCAATACAGTATTATATTTGAATTTTGTCGGGCAATATAATGTTTGAATTATTTAGAAATATTTTTAAAGCAAGGCCAAAGAAATTTTTAGGAATAGATATCGGAACTTCATTTATAAGAATTGTGGAAATAGGGAGAAATGGCCAGAATCGGCGTTTGGAAAATTATGGAGAGATAGGGGAATCGTCTTTTGGCGAACAGCCATTCAGGACTTCTAAAAAAAGTACCCTTTCACTTTCTGATAAAAATATAGCAGAAGCTATTCGCGCTGTTTTGAAAGAAGCGGGAATTCAGACCAAAGAAGTTAATTTTTCTATTCCTGATTTTTATAGTTTTTTCACTAGCTTTAAATTGCCGATAATGAGCAAAGAAGAGATTCCCGAAGCAGTGCGTTACCAGGTTAGGCCATTTGTTCCTCTTCCCTTAGAAGAAATTGCTTTAGATTGGTCAATAATTGAAGGTCAGCCGTCTAAAACGCCTCTTAAGGTTTTGGTGGTAGCTATCCCGATGGAGGTTGTCAGTCAATATCAGGAAATTGCCAGGCTTGCCGGTTTAGAATTGAAAATATTAGAATCAGAAGTATTTGCCTTGACAAGAGCTTTGGTTAAGAACGAGAAAACAAAAAAAGTGGTAAGCCTGATAGATATAGGGGCGAGAAGCACCACTTGTAGCATTCTTGAAGAAGGAATTTTAAAAACTAGTTATAGTTTTAATATAGCTGGCAATCAATTGACGGAAGTTGTGGCTAAATCTTTGGATGTGAAGTATAATGAAGCTGAGGATTTAAAAAAACAGCAGGGATTGATTGTTAAAGACAGCAGACTTAAAAAGTTTGTTGGAGGAAAACAAAGTAGAAACTTGTCTGAGGAAGATATCCCAAAAATTTTGATTCCGCTGACAGATTCAATCTTAGAAGAGATTAAAAAAGTTTTCCGGGACTTTTATCGGATTGAAGGAAAAGAAGTGGATAAAATTATTTTGTCGGGAGGGACAGTATTAACACCCGGTTTAGAAAAATATTTTGTAGACGAATTAAAAAAAGAAGTGATTAACGCCGACCCATTTTTACATATTGTTTGTCCCCCAATTCTCACTGCAACCTTAAAAAAAATGGGGCCTTTATATGGAATTGCCGTTGGGTTGGCCCTAAAGGGTTTTGAATGATAGCTGTTAGTTGTTAGGACCAGCAACCGGTATAGTTATTGGGAATAGTCATTAGGTTTTTAAAAGTCTAAAGACCAAACCGGTAGCCGTCCCTAATGGCCAATGACTAATTTATGGCGATAGAAATTAGTTCAAAAACAAAAATTAAATCATCTGCCTGGACAATTATTCTCGGAATTTTGTGCTTGATTTTGCTTTTGGCTTTGGTTGCCAGTTATTTTTATTTAGATAATTTAACAAAAAAAATAAAACAGGAGGTTGAAAACAAGGAAAAAGCCCTCGTAGCTACTTCTTCAGAAAAAGAGTTGGAGGATAATCTTGGCTTGGCTGAAAGGAAGATTAACAAGTTTGCCGATTTGCTTTTAAATCATCGTAATCCGCTGAATGTTTTTACTTTTTTAGAGAGTCTTTGCCTTCCTAATGTTCAGTTTTCTAATTTTGACCTTGATAGTGGGAAAAATACAGTTAGTATTTCCGGCAAAACGGACAACTTTATTACTCTTGAACAGCAAATAGAAGTTTTTAAAAAAGAATCTTTAGTGGAAAAAATAGAATTGTCTGATATTTCAATGGGCGGGGAAGAAGGGGTAAATTTTGCTTTTCTGTTTACCTTTAATCTAAAAATATTTAATTCAACAGAAATATCTAATTTATTTTGATTCCTGCCGGGGTCTGAATATAAAATGAAAATA
>CAYQNN010000072.1:0-2827 GCA_964418955.1 uncultured Candidatus Saccharibacteria bacterium
TAGCAAAGAAAATTTGTCGAGACCTCGGCATAAAATTACCAGGGAAGAAATGATTAATGAGCGGGTGGCCGAGAAGGATTCAAATTTTAGGCATAGATAGAGTTATTGGCCCGAGAGTACTTGTCCTGAGCTTATTCAAAGGATTTTCTATAATTTAACGAGAACGGTCCCGAATGGATTGTCCCCACAATACAACATTTTCTGTGTTTGTAAATACTCAATTACTTCCTAAGAATGAGGTGAGGAAAAGGGATTTAGTAAAAGTTTAACTCTATGTTTTTGTTATCTACTTGACAAGCCATACTGATAAGTTAAACTTAAGATGAAGATAAGTTAAACTTAAAAATATGGAAAACATTGTTACTCTTAAAAAGTTAAGAGAAAATATGCAAGAATATGCCCAAAAAGTAAAAAGGGGCCATTCTTTTATTGTGTTTAAAAAATCTCAGCCTCTTTTTAAAATTAATCCTATTGAAGAAGATCTTTGGGAAGAAGTAATAGACTTTACCAAAATAAAAAAAGGGGGGGTTGATATCGCAGAGATATTAAAACGTTTATAAATTTTATGGATAGGATTGAAAAGGCGCTAAGGAAGTTAAGTTATAAAGAGAGAAAGAAGATTAAAGATATTCTTGCTCAAATAAATGATGGTGATTTTCGAAAACTAAACTTAAAGAAGCTCAAGGGAAAAACTGATATTTACCGGGTTCGCAAAGGTGATATCCGGATTATTTTACATAAAACAAAGGGTAACTCTATTAAAATTTTGGCCGTAGAACGTAGAAGCAGTAAAACCTACAAGAAGAAATAAGAGTTAATTTTAATCGTTCAGTCCCCCGGAGTAAATTTCCTGAGAATATTCTCTCGGGTTTTTGTTGACAAATCTAAATAGTGGGTGTATAGTGTGGGATAGTTCTTTAAATAAAAAATACAGGAATTTTTAAAAGAAAGGAGACGACCGATGAAAATACAGGTTTTGTATGATCAGGGAACTGCGTGTTTCCCGGAAGATGGAATGATTTTCCAACCTCCTTGTTATTTCGGAGCGATTGATGGGGTAACCGGAGTGTATCTTCCTCACGAGGGTCCGAGGCTCTTTGCCTGGAGAACAGGCGGCCAACTTGCATCTCATGTTCTTTCTCAGTCATTTAGTGATGCAAACATAGGAAAATCCTTAAAGGATATTCTTCGAAAAGCAAATACCGTAATTCGCGAAATCAGTAAGACATACGGGTTGACTCTTCAGAAGTCAGGGCTTCTTCCTTCCGCTGCTTTCGTAACAGCAAGAATAAATACTCACATCCACATTCTTCAAGGAGGAGATTCGCTCGCAGTATGGCAAATGAAGGACGGAACTATTGGGGGAACACCCAATCTTGCATTTACTTATGAAGAAGAACTTCTGCGCATTATCGCAGAACTTATGGAAAAACATAAAGGAAACCGACAAAAGATGTGGGAAGAATTTCGCCCTATCCTTATAGAGAAGCGGCGAGCTGAGATTAATACTGAACTGGGAGGATTTGCTCTTCTCAATGGTCAGCCAGAACTTGAACATTTTTGGCAAAAGTTTACACTTCCACGGGAAGAAACAGCGCTCTTGATTCTTTTTTCTGACGGTTTTGTTCCATTTGAGTGGACAAAAGATGAGAAAGCTATGGCAAAAATGGTAATAAATCTCTATCGAACAGGAGGACTGCATCAAGTTCTCGCAGCTACAAGAAAAATCGCCGAGGAGAAAAAATCCTCAAGTCATGAGGATTATGCGGAAGCTACGGCGATAGCTATAGAGTTCTAAAACAACAAGCTCTTGATAGGGTTTAGATATTCAGTAAGAGCTTTTTATTCCGCCAAACAGGTTCTAACCCCAGCAGTAGAGCGAAGCTCACTACGGGGCTTTGCATCGTCCTGCCAACAAAACTATAGCCCGAGAGTTTTCTCGGGCTTTTATATAATATTTGCTATAATTGCAAGTGAGGAAGAGATAAAAGAATTTATTCTTGCATTTCGACCGAACGAAGCAATTATTTAAAGAATTTAACATACTAAATTAATATGTCCTCCAAAGCATTTCCGGGAATTATTATTATTTTTGTTTTCTTTTTATTCTTGCCCATTGTCGCGCAAGGGGCATCTTTAATAGATATTAATACCGCTTTTTCAAAGGAACTGGAAAAAATAATCGGTATTGGACCTGTGTTGGCCCAAAGGACAATAGAAGCGAGGCCCTTTAATTCTTTGGATGATTTAATCAAAGTTAAAGGGATAGGAGAAAAAACTCTACAAAAAATCAAAGACCAGGGATTAGCCTGGGTAAGTCCTCAGGAAGAATTAGAGCCAAAACCAGTCGGGTCATCCGACCCGACTGCCCCGTCGGATGACGGGGCAGAGCCAGAGCCAGCGGAGGCCCGTCCTCCGCAGATTGAAAATACCAAAAAAGTAGAGGACGGGCCTCTACCTGTTTATCCGAGCGGGATTGTTTTTAGTGAGATTTTGCCTTCGCCCGAGGGAGCGGACGCGGAAAATGAATGGATTGAAGTATTTAACCAAAATAATTTTGAGGTGGATATTTCGGGATGGGAAATTAAAGACAAGATTGGAAGGACTACTAATTATATTTTTTCTGCCAACACAAAAATTTCTCCTCTCGGATATTTAGTTCTCAAAAGACCGGAGAGTAAAATAACTTTAAATAACAGCGGCGATGAATTAGAGATTAGTAATCCTAACGGAGAAACCGCAGATTCACTAAGTTTTGGAAAAGCAACTATCGGCCAATCATATAATAAAATCAACGGAAATTGGCTTTGGAGCGTTACTTTAACCC
>CAYQNN010000073.1:0-2783 GCA_964418955.1 uncultured Candidatus Saccharibacteria bacterium
TTTTATCAGGAAAACTTGAAAATTCATAATTCTCCAAAAAAATCAAGGCCTCTCCCCAATTTCTTATGCCTTCTTTCCGCCAACCGGGTTGATAAACATCTAATGGGTTAATAATACTAATATAACGACTAACAGCATCCGATTGATTATCCGATTCAACCAAAATACTTTTATAGCGACTACCAAATAGAGAATCTTTTCGATTATGTTTCAAATTAAAATATTTAGCAAAACCTCCATTAAGCTTTTTTTCAAAGAGAGGAATTGAATTTTCTAAATTAGGCAATAAATAGAAATGATAATGATTCATCACCAAGGCAAAATCTAAAATATAGACCAAAGGACCATGCTTATTGATTATAAATTTTGAAGAGATTTCTTCCCCGCGCAATAAAGCCAGAACAGCCTTAGTAGTATCTTTGCGGCGCAAATTATAAGCTGGGTTTCCAAAATTAGCAACATAAAACTGAAAAAGAAATCGGTAACAATCAGCTTTTTCAGCAAAAATTTTTGTTTGATCTACGGCTCGAGAAAAAACATGTACTGGCTGGTTTTTCTCAAAAAATATATTTCTATAGGGCATATTTTAACAATAAATATCAATTTAAATGTTTAATGTCGGGTGTTTAATGTCGGGTATTAAACATTTACTATTTTACCAAAAAGAAAAGAACTGTGCAAAAAATCTACAATCGTAAAAGCCCTGCGCGACCACTAATGTTAATACTAATTTATTTTCTAAATACTGTTTTTAAAATCTCTATACGTCAGTAAAAAAAATCCCGCTAAAAGCGAGGCTTTTGGATTCGTTACATCTATCATGGTATTATCTCCTTTTTATTCTCTCGGTTTTAAAAGAATGCTATTCTTCTTATTTCTATTAGACCCAAAGAAATTGTCAGACTTATCCTATCAGCGCTCGTTCAGCTTTATTTTGACAACCACACCCTCTCCTTTCCGGTATATTTTTTATAATAGTTGACACTAATTTTTTTAATTTAGCGGTATTTTTTCCAAAATTTTTCAGAACTTCTTCAATTGAAACCGGCTTTACTTTTTTCTTAGCATAGATCCCTGCATCATAATCTGTTACTAAGGAAATATTTAAATAGCAAATGCCGAGTTCTGAAGCTAAAACCACTTCTGGATACTGGGTCATATTAATTAAATCACCACCCATCTTGGAAAAACGCAAACTGTCGGCTAAGGTGGAAAACCTTGGTCCTTCAACCACCACCACCGTACCCTTGGGATACACTTTTATTTTTAATCTCTTCGCCTGTTTTATGGCAATCTTTCTCAATTCCGGGCAATAAGGATAAGCCATTTCAATATGAGCAACTTGGGGTCCGTCAAAAAAAGTGTCTTCCCTTCTTTTGGTCTGGTCAATAAACTGATCGCAAATCACAAAATCGCCAGGTTTAATATCTGCTTTGAGAGAACCGACAGCTGCGGGAGCAATAATTCTTTCCACGCCCAACTTCTTCATCGTTACAATATTAGCTTTATATGGAATTTTATGAGGCGGGAGTTGATGTTTTTTGCCATGCCGGGACAGAAAAGCAACTCTTTTCCCGAATAAATTGCCGATAGTGATTTTATCGCTCGGCAAACCGAATTCTGTTTCAACTTCAATTTCTTTGGTCTTTCCTTTAAAAAACTGATAAAATCCCGTGCCGCCAATTATACCTATTTTTATTTGTTGTTTTGGCATACATTCACAAAGTGTTTAATACCGGGTGTTTAATGTCGGGTATTAAACACTTGGATATTTTGCCAAAGACCTTATTTTATATCCTTCCAGCTTCTTCCGGCCATTTAAAAAAGTCAGTTCAATTAAAAAATCTATCCCAACGATATTTCCTTTAAGCTTTTTAACTAAATCTACTGTAGCTGCCATAGTGCCTCCGGTAGCTAAAAGATCGTCAACCAGTAAAACTTTTTCTCCGGGCAAAATGGTGTCTTCATGCATCTCAATAGTGTTACTTCCATATTCAAGGGCATATTTTCTGGAAATAGTTCTTGAAGGAAGTTTTCCTTTTTTTCTGACAACAGCTACTCCTGTTTTCAATTTATAAGCCAAAGCGGCCGCTACTATAAAACCCCGAGCGTCAACCCCGACAACTTTGTCAATCTTCCTGCCCCGCCGAGTCAAGGCGGGCCTTCCCATATAGGGTTTTGCCATTGCATTAATAATTTTTCTAAAGGTCCTGCCGTCCTCAATTAAAGGGGTAATGTCTTTAAAATTGACTCCCTTTTTGGGCCAATCGGCAATTTCCCTAATTTTTGATTTAATCAGTTTTTCCATTTAATCAAATATTAAATCTTAAAATCCGATGAAATCACGGATTTTGGTAATAGGAATAGAAAAAACTTTCCCTTCCGAATCAATTGTATTAAGACCTAATAATTCTCCCTCAATATTGAATAAAGGGCTTCCGGAAAGAGTATATTTTTCAAAAATATTGGTTTGGATATATTTATTATTAAAAAACTTAATAATTCCCTCGTTAACCAATTTTGAAAAACTATTTCCGCTCCGGGAAACAGCTCCTATTAAAAAAACTCTTTTCCCTAATCTTATTTTTTCAAAATCAGCAAAACCGCAGGTCTGAAAATCCGTTCCTTCTAATTTTATTAAAGCTAAATTATTTTTTAAATCCCTTTTTAAAACCTGATATTCCGGAGTTTGACCGTCAATAAAAAAAGCAAAACCTCCCGCTTCCAGTCCCGCTTCCAGTCCCGCTTCCAGTCCCGCTTCCAGTCCCGCTTCCAGTCCCGCT
>CAYQNN010000074.1:0-2762 GCA_964418955.1 uncultured Candidatus Saccharibacteria bacterium
TTCTTATACCTTAGCGAAACAAGGTTCTGACGAAGTCAGGTTCTTATTCTTGGATATTTTATTTTAAACTTTATTTTTTGAAAGAAACCTAAACGATTAAAAAATAAAATCCCGTCCAAATGGTCTATTTCGTGCTGGAAAACCCGAGCCAAAAGCCCCTTGGCTTTTAATTTAACCTCGTCTCCATTTATATCTAATCCTTCAACTTCCACTTCTTTCGCTCTTTTTATTTTGAGAAAAATACCGGGAAAACTCAAACAGCCCTCTTCTTCAATTTCTATTTCCTTGCCTTTTTTCATAATCTTGGGATTAACCATTTCAAGAATCCTCTGCCCGGCTAAATCGGTTGCAACGATTATTACTCTTTTTGACACTCCAACTTGAGGAGCGGCTAATCCAACCCCTTGACCTTCTTTCATTGTTTGAGCCACATCAACAATAAATTTTTTCATCTTTTTATCTATTTTCTTCACTTCTTCGCACTTTTTTCTCAAAACCGGCTCGTTAAATTTTTTAATTTCTAATATTGCCATATTTTTATTTTACCAAAAAATTATTATAAAATAAAGTCAAAATACCCCTCCTTACTCACCAAGTATACCATAGTGTTTTTATTGAGTATGAGCATGTAACCTGCAACGCTTTAGATTTTAAACATTTTTTTCAAAAAATTGTCATCCTCTATATTATCTGCAGTAATTAAACGAACTTCTTTTTTATTTAACCCAAAAAAAATACGTAATAAATTTATTTCATCTTTGCATTTATAGGGAGAAATCCAAACACTTTTCTGTAAAAGATAAAATCCTAACTCTTTAAGCTTTCCCCTAAAAACATTCCTATGAAGGGTTTTAAGCTGAGAAATATCAAAAATAACTATTCTCCATTTTTTGTCCCATTTTTTTGATTTTTTTATTTTTAATTCATCTATCTGCATCCATCCTGCCTTTTTCTTTCCCTTTTCTGTTAATTTAATATAAATCTGATGATTTCTCTCTTCCATTTTAATACAACCATCTTTTTTTAAATTATAAAATTTATTATATATTATCTTATTTTTGTAAGAATTCCACTTTTTTTGTTTCTTAAAAGATTTTATTAAATTAATAATAAAATAAGGAGAACTAGCCGCCACACAAATTACTCCTGAGACCAATAAACATTTTAAGATATCTTTACTGATTTCAGACCTTGGCTTCTTAAAATAATATTTATATTTACTCATTTATCTGTTTTTATCTGTTTTTATCTATTTGTTATTTACTCATTAATTGCACCATAGTTGTTTTAATGAGTAAGTGATGGAATGCCTTAAAATTTTAAAATTTGTTTTCTGAAAATTGGCGGGGACGCCAGGATTCGAACCTGGAACGAAAATTTTGGAGATTTCCATGATAGCCGTTTCACCACGTCCCCTATTTTTCTATTTCTTTCCTTTTTTACATACAGTATATTTCCTGCTCCATTTGCAGAATTTTTTTAGGACAGACACGGAATTTACTATCAACTTCTTGACAAATTATATTAGTATGATATAATACGCGTAGAATTAAAAATTAACAATCTGTTTTCTGAAAGGAGAATAAAAATGAGTACGATAACAAGAAGATCAATTCTTCTCGCCATGGTTTGTGGGATAGCATTTTGGCCTTGGCTGACTCTTGGCCTTCCTTTAACTCTTCTTTTTACACCGTGTCAATGCGTAGGAGTTTCGCTTGGATGTTCGAGCAATTTTTCAGCAGCATTGTTGACAATGGCAGATTTAATCGGGAGCTATCTTTCTTGTGTGGCATTAGTTTATATAATAGTGCTACACATATTCAAAAGGGCATCTAAGAGAATCGGATAGCGATATTCTCTGAGAGCGTCCGTAGGCCTACTTTTGTAAGTGGGCTTTTTTCTTATCTCATTTCTTTCCTTCTTTATGAATCGTATGTTTCCGACACCATTTGCAGTATTTTTTCAATTCTAACTTCTCATCAACCATCCCCTTTGACTTGTTGGTGAAATAATTTACTCTTTTGCATTCCTGGCACTGAAGTTTTATAAACGGTTTTTTCTTTTTTGCCATAATTAAAAATAATTAATTTATAAGCCCAGAGGGAGAATTGAACTCCCGGCCTTCCCGCCTTCCAAATAAGCCAAGAGTGGGAATCGAACCCACGGTCTCGTCATTACCAATGACGTGCTCTAACCGACTGAGCTATCTTGGCATAAATAAATTGGCGGGACGTTCTGTCACTGAACTATATAGGCACTTCGCTCCGCTCAGCGCAAGCTATCTCCGCCCCTCTAATAAAATTTTGAATACCAAAGGTATCAAAATTTTATGTGGGCAGGGAGGGATTTGCACCCCCGTAGACCGAAGTCGCGAGTTTTACAGACTCGTGCGTTTGACTGCTCCGCCACCTACCCAAAATTATATTTTTTATTTTAATACAAAAATTTTATTTTTTCAACCTTTTCTTGCTTAAAAATCCAATGATTTTTCTATGTTTTTTTCTCCACTCTTCAATTTCCTTATGATTTCCGGATAATAAAACTTTGGGAACTTTCCATTTTAGACCCTTTTTCGGAGAAAAAATCTCCGGCCTTGTATACTGAGAATATTCAATAAATCCTTTTTCTTTAGTAACTCTCTCTTTTAATAATTGAGGTTTTCCCAAAACCCCTGGAACCAATCTGGCTACGGTTTCCATTACTATCATCGCCGGCAGTTCTCCGCCCATTAAGTCGTAATCCCCTATTGATAATTCAATATC
>CAYQNN010000075.1:0-2760 GCA_964418955.1 uncultured Candidatus Saccharibacteria bacterium
CAAATTTCTCTGCCGATTCGTCGGTTATTTTATCCCTGCTTTGATAGGAAGTACGGCCGGCAAGTTCAATTAACTGTAAAGGATTTTCACCATCCAATCCGGCCATAATTGATAAAATTTTATGACTGCCTGCGTTTTTTAAAATTTTTGCCATTTTGTTTTCCTTTCTATAATTTTTTTAAAAATTTTGAAAGAACGACCTTTTTAATTAGTTTGATTCTCATTATTTTTTATAAAATTTCTTTAATTATTTTCCAAACCTTTTGATGGATTATTTCCGGAGATAATAAATTACCTTCTTTTAAGCACTCTATTATCTTAAACTCTTCTGGATATTCTTCTGCTATTTGAAGATAAGATCTAAGCGCTTCTGATAAATGATTTTTATCTTTCTCGTGAAGATCTTTTATACTGCTATCTCCTAAATAAGCTTCCCTTTTCGCTATCTTTTTTTTGTCTGTAATTTTGTTTGCTAATTTTGAAGAAAATTGAGGAGAGGTTTTTAAAATAAAAGTAAAATTTGGTTTTGGGATTTCAAAAATATTATATTCCAAATTATAAAGCCAGTTTACAAACTTTTTCCACTCTTCCCTATTTTTTATTTTGCCTCCTTGATGACCAATATTCGAAGCCACATATCTATCAGAAATAACGATTTTCCCTTCGAAAAGCCACTTTTTTATTTTAAAGCTGGCATCGTACCTATCGCAAGCATAAAAAACAGAAGCTCTATAAGGACCTACCTGTTCTGCTGTGCCATATTTACCATTTAGATATTCTTCAACAAGACCGGCAGATTTTGTTCCATACTGGGGAAAATCTATCTTCGCTACTTTATATCCTTCCTTTTCAAGGATTTTAACCAATAAGTTAGACTGTGTTGATTTGCCCGAACCATCTAGCCCTTCAAAGACTATAAACCTTCCAGGATAATTATTTTTAATCATTTTTATTTTGGTCTTTACCGTATTGATATTTATCATCTAAAATATCCCCTTCTTTCCATTCTTCAACCCAATCTTTTATTTTAAATGTTTTTATCGCGCCTTCTTTGGTAGAACAAACCACTTTCTCTAAGCCGGCGTTAATAATCATTTTCTTGCAAATATAGCAAGGAAAACCATCTACCTTCTCTCCTTTTCCGTTTTCAGCATATATATACATTGCTCCTCCTAATAAGCTAACCCCTGCCCTGGCAGAATTAATTATTGCGTTCTGTTCAGCATGAACACTCCGGCAAATTTCATATTTTTCTCCATGAGGAATTCCTAATTTATCCCTTAAACACTCCTCTCTTTCTAAACAATCCTTTGTTTTTCTTGGAGCGCCAACATAGCCGGTAGAAATAATCTGATCATCTCTGACAATTATTGCTCCGCATTTTAACCTAAAACAAGTGGCTCTTTTAGAAACCTCTTTAGCAATATTTAAATAATATTCATCTTTTGAGGGCCTCATAGTAAAATTTTTAATTTTTAATTTTTAATTTTTAAATCATTAAAACTCATCCGTTAAAAATTCTATTCTATCTCTATTCCCATATTTCTCGCTGTTCCTTCAATTATCTTCATTGCTTGTTCTATATCAGTAGTATTAAGGTCCGGCATTTTCTTTCGGGCAATTTCTTTAAGCTGAGATTTTGTAATTTTAGCCACTTTATTTTTATTTGGCACACCAGAACCCTTTTCTATCCCAGCCGCTCTTTTCAAAAGCTCGGCAGCGGGAGACTGTTTAAGTTTAAAGCTATAAGACCTATCTTCGTAGACAGTGATTTCAACCGGAATAATAAATCCTGCCTGTTCTTTTGTTTGGTCGTTAAATTTCTGGCAAAACTCGGCGATATTTACTCCATGCTGAGCTAAGGCCGGTCCTACCGGAGGAGCAGGTGTGGCTTTCGCCGCTGGAATTTGTAATTTTACGACTGCTTTTACTTTTTTCATAGAAATCAATGCTAATATACGAATTATACTAATGATACCAATATATTAATATAATTAGTATGTATTAGTATATTGGTATCGCGTTAAAGTTTCTTAATTTGTAATGAGTCCAGTTCTACAGGGGTGTCTCTGCCGAACATATTTACTGATACTTTTATTTTTCCCCTCTCCTGGTCAATTTCTGAAACCTTCCCGTCAAAATCCTTGAACGGTCCATCAATTATTTTTACTGAATCACCGATCTCAACTTCAATATTATATTTAGGCGTCTCTACGCCCATCCTTTTCTTCAGCACTTCTATTTCTTTGACTGAGACGGGAACCGGAGTAGTTCCAACTCCGACAAATCCGGTTACATTGGGCGTATTCCTAACAATATACCAAGAATCATCGGTAACAATCATCTTAACCAACACATAGCCCGGATATATTTTTTCTTCAATTACTTTTCTTTTCCCATTTTTAATCTTAATCTTTTTCTCTTTCGGCACAATAACATCAAAAATTTTATCTTCCATGCCTAAAGATTCTACTCTTTGTTTTAAGCTTTTAGAAACTGCGTCCTCATAGCCAGAATAAGTATGGATGACATACCAGTTTTTCTCCTGTGGTAATCGCTGTTTTGGCATTTTATTTAAAGATAAATTTTGTTAATAAACTACTAAATGTAAAATCAAGGCCGCCTAAAAAAATAGCTACGGTAACCGAAACTCCAATAACAACCAAGGTATATTTTATAGTTTGTTCCCTCGTTGGCCAATTAATTTTCTTTATTTCCATTCTCACCTCTTTTAAAAAAATGAGAAATTTTTTGAGAATT
>CAYQNN010000076.1:0-2759 GCA_964418955.1 uncultured Candidatus Saccharibacteria bacterium
GCCATTTCCAGAAAAACAGATGAAAAACGCCCTAAAAGGAGTTAAAAAACTTGCTTTAGTGGAAACAAACGGTCTAGGGCAAATGGAAAAGGTCTTAAATTGTTATGGAATAAAAGTGGATAAGAAAATTTTAAAATATAATGCCAGACCTTTTTTGCCCGAAGAAATAGAGAAAAAATTAAGAAAATTTTAAACTTGAAATTATGGAATTAAACACCTACGCTAAAAATACTTGGTGCCCGGGATGCGGAAATTTTGGTATTTTAATTGCTTTAAAACAGGCGATTTCTTCTTTAGTGAAAGGAGGAATAGCTAAAGAAAAAATAGTGATGGTCAGCGGAATCGGCTGTAGCTCAAAAATTATTGACTATCTTAATTTAAACAGTTTTTCTTCTTTGCATGGACGGCCGATTATTTCAGCCGAAGGAATAAAACTGGGAAATCCTGGACTTGAAGTTATGGTTTTCGCCGGAGACGGAGGAACCTATAATGAAGGCATTTCCCATTTGATTCATGCCGCTAAAAGAAATAGCGATATTACTGTTCTAATCCATGATAATAGAAGCTTTGCCTTAACGACTAGCCAATTTACGGCAACTTCGCCAAAGGGTTTTAAAGGAAAATCTACTCCCGAAGGGAGTATAGAGGAACCGCTTAATCCTTTAAAGCTAATGCTTGCTTCCAAGGCGACATTTATAGCCCGGGGTTATTCATCTAAAACAGAACATCTCCGGGATTTAATCATAGAAGGAGTTCAACACAAAGGATTTTCTTTTATTGAGATTCTCCAGCCCTGTATTTCTTTTTTCAACACTTTTCAGTTTTATAACGCCAGAGTTTATAAAGCGAAAGAAGATAATTTGACTTCAGAGAAAGAAGCTTTAAAAAAAATAGAAGAGTGGGACTATAATAAAAATAATACTCGAATTCCTATCGGCATTTTTTATAAAATTCAAAAACCGGCATACGAAGAAAGTTTATTTAAAGATTTTAATCCCTTCAAAAAAGAAAGCAAAGTCGATTTAAAACAGATATTAAAGTAAATTTAAAATGTTTAAAGTGGATAAAAATAAATGTCTTGGTTGCGGAACTTGTGTTCAGGCCTGCCCGGGAGGGATAAGAATGGGTGATGACGATAAAGCGGAAATCATTGACCAGAAAAAACTGGAAGAATGCGGGGGAGAAAGCGTTTGTCCTTTTGGGGCAATAGAAAAAATTTCTGAAGATAAAAAGTAGAATACTTTTAAGCGCATAAATTTAAGTGTATGAATAAATGGATTATCGCCATTTTTGTTTTATTTCTGGTTTTTACCAGTTTTAATTTTGTTTTCGCTCAAAAAGAAGAGCCAGAAATTAATTTTTTCTTTAGCAATATTTGTCCTCATTGCGCCACCGAGGAAAGTTTTTTAAAAGGGTTGGAAAAAAAATATCCAGAAATTAAAATTAATACGTTTGAGATTTCTGAAAGCAAAAATATTGATTTTTTGAAGGACCTTTACCATGGCTATAAAGTGCCTTCAAAATTTTATGGCTTAGTTCCGGCTACCTTTATTAAAGACAGATATTTCGTCGGCTTTAATGAAGAAATTGGCAAGGGAATTGAAGATTGCGTTAAAGAAGTATTGGAAAATGGATTGGATAAGCCCTGCAGTTCAGAACAAGGGCTTCAGAAGGGAGGTGTTACCCCTGTCAATCTGGGAGGAAAAATTAATATCCCTTTTATCGGCGAAATAGATATTGGCAGATATTCTTTATCCTTTTTAGCTGTCATTTTAGGGCTCCTGGACGGATTTAATGTCTGTTCTTTAGGGGCGTTGGTTTTAATTTTAGGATTAGTTTTGGCCCTGCGTTCCAGAAAGAAAATTTTAATTTTTGGCGGATTGTACATTTTAATTACCTCTCTTGTCTATGGATTTTTAATAATTCTTTGGTATCAAATTTTTTCTTTCTTTGTTCCTTATATGAAAATAATGAAAATTTTAATAGGACTTTTAGGGATAGGAGGAGGAATTTTTTTCTTGAAAGAATTTATTAAACTCAAAAAACGAGGCGCTATTTGCGAGTCGGGGACAGGGGAAAAATTATTTTCAAAATTTTCTTCAAAGTTCCAGAAAACTCTTAAAGAATCGGGCAGTGTTTTTCTTTTAATCGGGGGAGTTATTTTATTTGCCGGCATTATTACTATTGTGGAATTTCCTTGTTCGGCGGCCGTGCCGGTAGTTTTTGCCGGTCTTTTAGCTCAATCCCAGCTGCCAACATTTTATTATTTATTGTATATTATCGCTTATATTATCTTTTATACGTTAGACGAGATTATCGTTTTTTTAATAGCTCTTTTTACGATGAAAGTTTGGCTTACTTCAAATAAAGCGATGATTTGGATTACCTTAAGCGAATCAATTATTCTTTTTATTTTGGGAATCTATTATTTGTTTGGGTTTAGCGCTTTTCTGTAATTTTTTTAAAAAAATAAAGTTATCCACAGATTGAGCCGGTTTGACTAGATTTTTTAAAGCATTAAAATGAAATAATTTGATTCATCAATCTATTTTATAAATGGAAAATAATATTACAAAAGTTCAAAAGAGGGATAGTCAGGTTGTAGATTTTGAGAAAGATAAAATTACCAAAGCTATTTTTAAGGCTATAACTGCAACCAACCAGGGCGATGGAGAAAAATCAGAAAAACTTTCTAAGAGGGTGCTTCAAATTTTAAATCGCCGTTTCAAAAAAGATGAAATTCCTCAAGTAGAGCAGAT
>CAYQNN010000077.1:0-2746 GCA_964418955.1 uncultured Candidatus Saccharibacteria bacterium
GTAGGGGGAGTATAGTTTGACAAGGATTTCCGTAGAACTATAATTAAATTATATGTTGGAAAACGAAGATATTAAAAAAATAATAGAAGCTCAGAAAGAGGTTTTTCCAACAAAACAAGATTTTGAATATTTTAAGGGTGAAATAAAAAAAGATTTTTCAGATCTTCAGATTTCTGTTGATTCGTATGCCAAGAAGGCAGATAATTATTTTCAGAAAATGGTGGCCTTAACACATAAAGTAGACCGACACGAAAAGTGGTTTCATCAGGTTGCTGATAAGCTGGGAATTAAATTAGAATATTAAGCGAAAAAGGTGTCAGGAAAAAAGGGGTCAGGCGGGCGAAAAAAGGTGGGGCGAAAAAAGGTGTCAGGAGCCTTTTTTCCAAGATAGTAATCTATCTTGGAAAAAACCGCCATATGTCCTTACACATTACCACAGAACCTTGACAGAATATAATTTTTTTGATATATTAAATTATTAATTTAAATCTGGGGCAATTCCTCGTTTATAAGAGGGATTTTATTTTTTTATAGAAATTTTATGGAAATTAGAAACATTGCAATTATTGCCCATGTTGATCATGGGAAAACCACATTGACCGACAATTTGATGCGTCAAACAGGAATGACTAGCGGTGACGAAAGTATGGATAACAATTCCTTAGAACAGGAAAGAGGAATCACCATCTATTCAAAAAACACATCAATATTTTATGAGGGAACTAAAATAAATATTGTTGACACTCCAGGTCACGCTGATTTTAGTTCGGAAGTAGAAAGGGTTTTGCGTTCTATAGATTGTGTTCTGCTTTTGGTTGATGCCCAGGAAGGACCGATGCCGCAAACTAAATTTGTTCTGAAAAAATCATTAAATCTTGGATTGAAGCCGATAGTAGTGATAAATAAAATTGACAAGCCGACGGCTCGGCCGAAAGAAGTCCTGGATATGATTTACGAACTTTTTTTTAATTTGGGCGCAACTGAAGAACAAATAAATTTCCCTGTTGTCTATTGCTCATCTAAGCAAGGAATAGCTAAGTTAAATTTAAGCGATGATTCTAAAGATTTGACGCCGCTTTTAGATACCGTGCTTAAAAAAGTTAAACCGGCTTCTAATCCCGAAGCGATAAATAAATTATTAGCAACCCAACCTTTTAATTTGGCTTACGATAATTTTTTGGGCCGTTGCGCTATTTGCCGGATTTATGAAGGAACAATAAGACCGGGCCAGCAAGTTGTTATAAAGAATCCTAATGGGCAAAGCCGTTCTCATAAAATAACTAAAATTTTCACTTTTTTGGGAATAGAAAGAAAAGAAATCAACGAAGCATCGGCAGGCGATATAGTAATGGTAGCCGGAATGCCGGACATTTATATTGGCGAAACCATTGTTGAGAACGAAAATCAGTCTTTACTTCCAAATATAAAAATTGACGAACCGACTATTTCTTTAGATTTTTTGGTTAATAATTCTCCATTCGCCGGTCGTGAGGGAAAATTTGTTACAATTCGGCAATTGAAAGAACGGTTAAAAAGAGAATTAGAAGTAAATGTTGGATTAAAGGTGGATTTTTCTAATAAAGCTTTTTATAAGGTTTACGGCAGGGGAGAATTGCATATCGCTATTCTTTTGGAAAATTTAAGACGCGAGGGTTATGAACTACAGGTTTCTCAACCACAGGTGATTATAAAAGAAAAAAATGGAATAAAGTTGGAGCCTTTTGAAGAAGTAACTATAGATGTTCCGGAAAAAATGTCTGGTATTGTTATTCAGAAGTTGGCAAAACGGAAAGGGAAAATGATATCTTTTAAAAATAATAATGAGCAAACCCGTTTGGTTTTTGAAATTCCAACTCGGGGCATTCTTGGGTATAGAAGAGAATTTATTGTTGACACTCATGGGGAAGGAATTTTATGCGCCAATTTTTTAGGATTTAAACCTCATGCCGGTGAAATTGAAAAAAATGAAGTTGGTTCTATGATTTCTATGGTCACCGGAAAAACGCTTGCTTTTTCGCTTTGGAATTTGCAGGAAAGAGGAACTTTATATATCGAGCCGAATGTTGAGGTCTATGAAGGAATGGTGATTGGCAATGTAAGCAAAGGATATGATATGTCCGTCAACCCGATTAAGGGAAAACAATTGTCCAATATGCGTGCATCTGGTTCGGACGAAGCAATTACTTTAACTCCGCACACAGAATTAACCCTTGAGAATGCCTTGAGTGTTATGAATAACGACGAATATCTTGAAGTTACGCCCAAAAGTATACGTTTGCGAAAAAAATATTTAACTGATATTGATAGAACTCGGGCAAAAAGAAACAGTCAAAATTCTTAGGATTTTTATTTGTTTTATCGTTCAAAGCAACCCTGGCTTTTAGAATAAGTATGCGCTTGGTTTGGGCGGTTGAGCCGTATCAAGAATAGAAGAATCGTCCCGCTTTTAGGCGGGACGATTCTTTGGTAGAATAAAAATATAAAGGTCAAATATAAATAATTTTATAATATAAAAATATGGACAACAAAATTCTAAAAAATTTAAGGGAAGATTTGGTAGGAGAGTTGGAAGCGATAAATCAATACCAAGAACATATAGATGAAACCGACGATGAAGAAACAAAAAAAGTTTTAGGTCATATCAGAGACGATGAAAAAGAGCATCTTGCCGAGTTAACAAAACTTCTTAGAAAATTAGACGAGGCCCAGGAAGAAAAATTTCAAAAAGAAGAACTTTAATAAGCAG
>CAYQNN010000078.1:0-2679 GCA_964418955.1 uncultured Candidatus Saccharibacteria bacterium
ATCATTAAATTAAACTTTTTTGCCTTGGTTAATTCTCCTCCGCAATCCGGACACTCATCACTACCAGTTCCGCCTTTGGCGGAATGGTGTGAGGACAAACTTTTTCCTATTTCATCTAAACGAAAACGCTTATGGCATTTTTTGCATTCCACTAATTCATCTGCAAAACCGGCAGTCAAATGGCCCGACGCCTGCCAAACTTTAGGGCTCATTAAAATTGCCGCATCCAAACCAACAACATTATTGTGTTTTTTTGTCATATCTGACCACCAGGACTTTTTAATATTATTTTTCAGTTCAACGCCTAAAGGCCCATAATCATAACAAGAGCCAAAACCTCCATAAATCTCAGATGAGGGAAAAATAAAACCCCGTCTTTTAGCAAGTGCAATAATTTTTGTTAAAAGATTATCCATAAAACAATTTTCTTGCCCCGTAGGGAACTGAAGGTTCTCCTTCGGGGTTGCATTAAATTTTCCATATTCCTTTATTTTAGCTAATTTTTTGAAAAAGAAAAAGCCCTTTTCAAAAACTATCTCAAAAAAGGGCTAAATCCCTATTGAACAATCCCATCCGAGACGAATGGATCATCGGGCAAAGTAGTATCTATTGCCGGAGCGTCTCCTTCAATATCTTGTTCTGTCCATTGGTCTTCTCCGCTAATTATCGTTTTGCCGATGATTTGAGCTACTTTCCCCTCTTGGCTAGATTTTGGAGTTAAGGCAACCTGGAAACTAATAATGGGTTCTGAATTTAAAATTCCACTCCCAGCCTCCATCGCCTGACCGTCTCCAATTGACCAAACAATTTCCCGGCTCTGGCTGTCAAAAGAAAAATTTGATGATTCTTCTTTAGGATAAATCTTGCCTGTCAATTTAACATTGGAAGGCAGTATTGCCTTAACCTTAACATTTTTGACATCGTTATAATAATTTTTTGCCTGCCAAGTTATAGTATAAGTGGTTTCTTCTCCAACCCTTGGGGGAATAAGCCCAGAATTTCCAAAAACTTCGTCTTGATAATAACCCTTTTGAGAAACAAACAGTTTTGAGTTTAATTTTACCTCAAACTCCTGCTTTGCTTGGGAAATCAAAACAGTGTTTTTCAAAACAGAATTTTTTTCTTGGGAATTATTTATTTCCCAATCCTTTAGTCTAATCCAAAACTCAACCTCTCCTTCTTCCCCTTGGTCTAAAAATTGAAGTTTTTGGACATCTCTCCAATCCCAAACTATAGAATTATCTCCCTTGCTAAATTGGCCGTTATCAGCTTTTATACTATCCAAATCAAACGCTCCACCATTAAGAGTTGTCGCTAAAAATAAATTTTTAAAAGGTTCTGTCCCAATATTTCTAAAATAAATTCGGTAATGAAGCAAATCGTCGGGGTTGGCGGTATATTCTCTTTGATTATTAACTTCCTGGAAAATATAAAGATGAGGATTAGCGATTTCCACTCCTTTTGTTATTTCCTTCAAAAGAATAAAGTCATCTTCCTGCCAAACCCCAAGAATAGCTTTGAAAATCTTCTGCTCTTTTACTTCTCCTGATAACTTGCCTTCAATCTCAATTCTCCCGCCCTCTGCTTTATTTAAAAGCGGAATATCCCATTCTGTTTTTTCTAATGTTTTCGGGTTACTTTTTATAAATTCAAAATCAGAAGGATATTCAATTCTTACCCCAAGATTAGTAAGAGGATAATTTAAATTAGAAAAATAATTTATGGAAAATTTAAAATCTCGCCCCGCTTCTATTTTTGAAGAAAGGTCAAAATCAAGAGTTAAAGGGACGGATTTAATCGTAGTGCTGAGAGTAGTAGCTGATTCATAGCGGGCTTTAAGGTTCTTTGGATGGTAATTTAACCAGGCCTTAGCTGTCTTTACTTCACCTTCTTTTCCTAAAAGACGGCCTTTAAATTTAAAACTTTTTTCTTCACCGGGATAAACATTTCCTAACTCTTCCGACTCTATCTCTATTCTCCTCGAAGAATAATCATCTGATAACAAAGTATTCTCCGGAAATTCAAAAATAAGACGGGGCTCTTCCAGTTTAACATCGCCATTGTTTTTATATTTTACCGTATATTCAACCTCCTGAGAGATTGATACTTGTTCCGGTCCTAAAATTTCTAATTTTAAAATTTCTTTTGAATAAGAGTTCCTATTCCAATACCAAAAACCGGCCGCCGCCAATACTACACCTAAAATTATAATAATAAAAATAAACCTTTTCATATTTTTTCAATTATACCGGTTTTTAACCTCTGATGTAAAGTAAATAATTTTGGGAAATATCTCCCAGGGATTTTTCAAAAGAACTATTTATTTTCAGTTTTTTTAAGATCTCCCATTTTTTTTCAATAAAAATCCGTAAAATTTTAATAATATTCGGAGATATTTCTATCCCTTTCCCATTTTTCTTAAAACAATTAGAACAAACTATCCCTCCTTCTTTCGGTTTAAAATATAGTTTTTGGGGAGCTAATTTTTTCTGGCAAAGAGCGCATTTATAAAGATTAATCTGATAACCCAAAACCGTCAGCAAATTCCACAAAAAATAAAAATAAATCAATCCTGAATCGGAAATTTTAAATTTTAAATCATTTAATTTCGTTAAAGCTTCGTTTAATAAATTCCAGATTCTCTCGTCTTTTTCTTCGCCTTTAATTAAATCATCGGAG
>CAYQNN010000079.1:0-2676 GCA_964418955.1 uncultured Candidatus Saccharibacteria bacterium
TGATAAAATAGGAAAAAGAAATTCTAAATTTTTAGCTCCCAGGGAAATTAGAGAAAAATATTCTTGGAAAGGGAATTTTTCTAATAAGGGAGAATATTTAAATTTTGCAAAAGATTTTTTAATAAAACGTAAACAGGATTCTTTTTATTCTTCTTTTTTGGAATAAGAACTGTTTAATACCGGGTGTTTAATGTCGGGTTTAGCACAATTACAGATTAGAAAAAGACGTTTTTTGTATATTTCTCTGCTAATTTTTATGGTGGGATTTTTGGTTTTATTTGGATTTTTTAATAATAAAACATTTTTAGCCGGGATAGAATCATTCTTTTCTAATTTTCACCCTATTAAATTTGTTTCGCAATTATTTAGTGGGGTAAATATTTTCCAAGCGGCAATAGGCCCTAATTCAATTTCTTCTGACGATTCAGGTCTTGATTTCTCAAAAATTAATCTTGAAAAGTTACCCCCCAAAGAAGTGTTTAATGTCGGGTTTAGCACAATTATCGGCGGAAAAGAAGAAACGGATAAGGCATTGGAAGTAGTAGGACAGGAGATAGGACAGGGTGAAGACACCGGGCTAGGGCAGGTAAATTTAAGGGAAATTCAGGAAAAATTAGACGATATTGCCGAAGAAGTTGATATAGTTGATCAGAAGGTTGCTGAATTAGTTGAAGAAGCAAAACAACCCCTTGAAGAAGAATTAGAAGAAGAATTAGAAGAAGAATTAGAAGAAGAATTAGAAGAAGAACTAGAAGAAAAAGAGGAAGAGGAAGAAGATGTTTGCCTCAATGGAATAAATATAAATACTGCTTCTAAAGAGGAGCTGGGAAAAATAACGGGTGTTGGTCCGGTGATAGCCCAGAGAATAATAGAAGCAAGGCCGTTTTCCTCCATCTATGATTTAACAAGAGTAAGCGGAATAGGTGAAAAAACCTTAGAGAAAATAATAGAGCAGGGGTGCGCTTATGTCGAAGGAGACACAGGGCCTGGCAATTCTATTTCTGTTCCTGGCGGCAGTGGAGGAGGGGACGCCTCACTATCACCAGCAGTAATTTATCCCAAAATTCTAATTTCCGAAGTAAAAATTGCGGAAAAGATAGGAAATAAAAATGTCTTTGTTGAACTTTATAATCCTAACGAGATTGAGATTGATTTGACCAATTGGTATATTTTTAGAAACGATTCTTCCTTTATCACAAAAACCTTGCTTGAAGGAGAAAAAATTCCTTTAAAGGGTTATTTTCTCATTACTAGAAATGGTGCAATTTGGGAGAATCAAGCAGATGTTTTATTTGATGATAAAACATTAAACGAAGATGATAAGATTGCCTTAAAAAATCCAAATGGAGAAGTCATAGATGAGATTTCTTGGTCTCAAATTCCTTCAGGTTTTTCTTTTGGCAGAAAATGGGATGGTCAAAATTATGGAGATTTTGAGATTCAAAGACCTACTCCCAAAGCCGAAAATAGCCAGCTACCCTTGCCCCAGCCGATTTTGGAAGTTTCTCCAGAAATCATGGAGTTTAGCATTGTAGAGTTTGATACAAAGCCTCAAAGCGAAATATTTACCGTTAGTAATATCGGCGAGGGCGCTTTAGAGTGGGATAGTGTTATTGAATATGATTCCTCGACCACAGAAATGGAGTGGTTAACAATAGAGCCTGAATTCGGGATGGTTTCAGTTGACAGCCCTTCTGATGTTTTGGTTTTTCCAGATATTTCTGATTTAACAACGGGCGTTTATGGTGCAAAAATTATTATTACAGCTGAAAATGCTGAAGAAAGCCCTCAAGAAATTGAAGTTAATTTGACTGTTAAAGAAAAAGTTTTAGAAGATACTACTCCTCCGGAAGTTATTTTTAACCATCTTGAAACAACTCAAACTTCGCTTTCTTTTACACTTTCTTGGTCGGCGATGGACCCCACAGGAACCGCTACTCCCAGCGGACTGGATACTTTTTATCTTCAATATAATCTTATTGAAGTAGCAACCCCTGGTTTAGAAAAAGTTCTTCAATATCAAGACGAAACAGGAGAAAGGGAGAATTGGCCGATACTTGGGGACCTTAATAATGACCAGAATGTGGACTTTAAGGACGATGCTATTTTTGCCAATCACTGGATGAAACAAGATTGCGCTGAGCCCGATTGGTGTGATGGAGCGGACTTTAATAAAGATGGGCAGGTGGATAATTTTGACCTGAAGATTTTTACAAATCACTGGCTTAAAAAAGATATAGGCGAGGTGGTGTTAGATTCTCAGAAAACTGAACTTAATGTTTTAGGAGAAGATGGATGTACTTACAATTTTCAGATTCGAGCCGAGGATAAAGCTGGCAATTTTAGCGATTGGCAGGAAGCTATAACAACAATCAATCTGCCGAGAATAATACTTATAAACGAAATTCAAATTGATAGTCAGATTGGGGTCGGCGGAATAGAAGATGATTGGGTTGAACTATATAATCCATATGATATTGATGTTTCTTTGGCTAGCTGGTCAATCCAAAAACATAGTGCGGACCTTATACACGAACCTTGTTCTATAAATAAAAGTTTTTACAAAAAGAATTTTCCAGGTACCGCTGTAATTCCGGCAAAAGGTTTTTTTCTGGTTGTTAGCACAAAAGCTAATGATTCTTTAAAATTAATTGCTGATATGACAATTGGTTGGTC
>CAYQNN010000080.1:0-2358 GCA_964418955.1 uncultured Candidatus Saccharibacteria bacterium
AAAAGACAAAAAAACAGTAGTTTTGTAGCTAATTTTGTAGATAAGAATATAAAATTGTGATAAAGTAAAAGGGAGGTTCAACCCTCCCTTTTATAGACCGTTATTTTATGTTAAAGAAGAAATTTTATATTACAACCAGTATCGCCTATGCCAACGCTTTTCCTCATATTGGTTTTGCTTTGGAGTTAATTCAAGCGGATGTTTTGGCGCGTTATCATCGTCTTTTAAAAGAAGATGTTTTTTTTCTGACCGGGACCGATGAACACGGGACAAAAATTGCTAAGACGGCCGAAAAGAATAAAAAAGAGCCGAGAGATTTTGTTAATGAAATTTCAGATAAATTTAAAAAATTAACTAAAATTTTAGATATCTCCAATGATGATTTTATTAAAACCAGCGACAGAAAAAGGCATTGGCCGGCGGTTAAAAAGGTTTGGTTAAAACTTAAAGAAAACGAGGATATTTATAAAAAGAAATACAAAGGACTTTATTGTATTGGGTGCGAGGCCTTTATTCAAGAGAAGGATTTAGTAAACGGGAAATGTCCTAATCACCAGATAGAGCCGGAAATAGTTGAAGAAGAAAACTATTTTTTTAAGCTTTCAAAATATTCGAAAGAAATAGAAAAAGCAATAGGGGAAGACAAAATAAAAATTATTCCCGAAGTAAGAAAGAACGAAATATTGAGTTTTATCAATCAAGGTATAGAGGATATTAGTTGTTCAAGATTGAAAGAAAAGTTGCAGTGGGGAATACCCGTTCCGAATGATGATACTCAGACAATTTATGTTTGGTTTGAAGCCCTGATAAACTATATTTCAGCTATAAAATACGCTGGAAAAAATAATGAGTTTAAAAAACTTTGGCCGGCTGATATTCATTGTATAGGAAAAGATATACTTAGATTTCATTCTTTATTGTGGCCGGCTATGCTTCTTTCCCTTGGCTTAAAACTTCCAAAAATAATATTTGTTCACGGCTATTTGACTTCCAGCGGTCAAAAAATGTCAAAATCTTTGGGTAATGTAATTGATCCTTTTAAATTGGTTGAAAAATATGGGATAGATGCTGTTAGATATTATCTTTTAAGGGAAATTACTCCAACCGAGGACGGCGATTTTACTTATGAAAAATTTGAAGGACGATATAATTCTGATTTAGCTTCAGGTATCGGAAATTTGCTTGCCCGGGTAAGGGTTATGGCAGATGGGATAGGGTTTAAAGAAAACAATCTTAAAGCTATAGAGCCGAAAATTAAGGAAGCTCGGGAAAACTATAAGAAATTCTTAGAAGAGTTTAAGTTCAATGAATCTTTAAAGGCAATTTGGGATTTAATTGGTTTTTCTGATAAGTATATTGATAAAGAAAGACCTTGGGAAAAAAAAGAAGATTCCCAAGAAGTTTTAGGAAATTTATTAATTATTTTGGACAATATAGCCGATTTGCTTAAACCATTTTTGCCGGAAACTTCGGAAAGAATTAAAAAAGAAATCGAAAGAAACAAAAGAACCGGGAAATTTTTAAATGAAAGAAGTAAAATATTATTTCCAAGAGTTTAAGCGCTTCAGAAAGAAGAAAAAATATGACAATAGACACTCATGCCCATCTTAATTTTAATGCCTATAGAAACGACTTAGACGAGGTTGTTAAACGCGCTTTTGCTGAAAATATCTGGCTCATAAATGTAGGCACTAAATATGAGACAAGCAAAAGAGCAGTAGAGATTGCCGAAAGATATAAAGAGGGGGTTTTTGCCGCAATTGGACTTCACCCTATTCATTTAGGAACTGGTTTAGTTAAGATAAAAATGGACCCCGATGAAGGCGGTTTTAGCCCGAAAGGCGAAAATTTTGAAAAAGATAGATACAAAGAGTTAGCCCGTTCGGCAGGCTCAGGGCAAGCAAAATCAAAGGTAGTAGCTATTGGAGAGATTGGCTTGGATTATTATTACCGGCCGAAAGAAGAAGAAAAGTTTAAGGCGCTGAAAAAAGAGCAAAAAAAATTGTTGTTAGAACAATTAGAATTAGCTGAAGAATTAAAGCTACCGGTAATTTTTCATTGCCGAAAAGCGCATGACGATTTAATAGAAATTTTAAAAGACTTTCAGGGTGAATTGAAAGGAGTAATCCATTGTTTTACCGGTAGATGGAGACAAGCAGAAGAATATCTGAAAATGGGATTTTATTTAGGTTTTAACGGGATAATTTATAAATTAGACCTCAATAAAACAATTGAAAAAATACCGATAGAAAAAATTTTAATTGAAACTGATTGTCCTTATTTGACACCCTTGCCCGCCGTAGCTTTAGCGAAGGCGGGACCAGAAGGTTTACGCAACGAACCGGTTTTTGTGAAATA
>CAYQNN010000081.1:0-2184 GCA_964418955.1 uncultured Candidatus Saccharibacteria bacterium
AAATGAGCTTTTAAATAAGCTGTTTGGTAAGCAATCATAGCGTAAGCTGTTGCATGGGACTTGTTAAAGCCGTAGTGGGCGAAAGGCAAAATCCATTGCCAAATTTTTTGGCCAATATTTTTTCCGATTCCGTTTTTTATCATTCCTTTAATAAATTTTTCTTCTTGGCCGCGGAGTAAATTTTCAATTTTTTTGCCTATTGCTTTTCGTAAAACATCAGCTTCAGCCAAACTGAAGCCGGCTAATTTCTGGGCTATCTGCATTAACTGTTCCTGGTAAATGCAAATTCCCTGAGTTTTTTCTAATATCGGTTTTAATTTCGGGTGTAAATATTCAATTTCTTGTTTTTTTTGTTTTCTGGCAACATAATCGGAAAGAAATTGCATAGGGCCTGGGCGATAAAGGGCGACCATAGCTACTATATCTTCAAATTCGGTCGGTTTTATTTGGCGGAGATATTTTTGCATTCCGTTACTATTGTGAACTAAAAAACCATTTGCAACAAAATTATTCCCTGGTGACTTCATTATAATGTCATAAGTTTTTTCTCGTCCGCTATATTTTATTTCTTTCACTTTTAGAAATTTAAAACTATTTTTAATAGGAATTCTAGGACATTCCCATGCGACTAAATCTTTGTATTTTAAAGCAAACTCAGCAAATTTTGTTGCACTTATTAAAACAAAATTATACTGGGGGTATTGTTCTTTGAATAATTTTATTTTTTCTTTGTCTAAATCATGAAACCATCCCTTGATTTCATAAAAAGTGTTTCTGGGTCTTAGATAAAAATCAGGAGTATAATGAATAATTTTTCCACTTGACCTCGTTAATTTAAAAGTTTCTGGCTCGTACTCGTAATCCAGATTATAAAATTTGAGAATTCGAGCAAAATCAGCTTCCCAAGAAGAACGAACATAATGTCCTAGATCTTCTCTGAATCCTCCTTTTCTGTGTGGAACAGGTTTTCCAAACATTGGATTATTGGCTCCTTTATTTTTTTTAGAAAGGATTTTTCTAAGTTTCTTTGCTTTTTCTTTTCCCATCCGTTCTTCAAGTGATCTTCCCGATAAGGCTTTGGATATTTTTTTGGCCGTGTCTTTCCAAATTTTATTATTTTCTACAGTTGCTCCATAATTCCATGGTTTACCGCCTTGTTGGTAAAATTTTATTCTTGTTTCACGGATTTTTTTTCTTGACTTTTTCTTGCTCGGATTTTTATAGAAACCAGCTGAGCATCTGTAGCAGAAATTGCTTTTCCCTTCTTTTTGTCCACTTATTTGTTTTCCGCAAATTTTGCAGGTATTGTAAATTAAATGTTTTGCCTGGGTTTTTATTAATATTTTCTCGTCCTTTTTTATATCCTCTAATTTTTTCCAGCCATTTTCTGTTAAAAAATAATGATCTTTACTTGTCTTTACATACCAATTGTTTTCCGCAATCATAGTGTAGAGTTCTTTTTCACCACTTTCTACTACGTCGATTATCTGATTTTTATGAACTTTTCCTTCGTCTAAATAGACCGACTCTAGTACTTTTTTATGTTTTTTTTCAAACAACTTTTTTAGTATGGTATTTGAAATAATTGTGTTGCCAGGCAAGCATTCCAGCTGAAATACGCCCGTCGTGTTGGCTTTTTGCAGTAACTCGAATGTTTTTTTATCGTTTAAAGGAATTTTTTCAATATCTATTTTTTTATTCTGGACCACATAAACCCTTGATAAAGTATCTTCAATAATAGTTAAATTTTTTAGTCCGAGAAAATCCATTTTTAAAATTCCTAAATCTTCAACCGCGTGCATTTCATATTGAGTAACAATAGTTTTATCGTTTTGAGTGGGATGCTGGAGGGGGATTAAGTTTAGAAGCGGTTCATCGGAGATAACTACGCCACAGGCATGAGTTGAAGCGTGGCGGGCTACTCCTTCTAATTTTTTTGCCAGGTCAATTAATCTTTTTGCCTGTTCGTCGGTTTCATAAATATCTTTAAATTCGGAAACTTTTTTCAGTGTTTCTTCTAAAGTGAAGCCAAAGGGAATCATTTTTGCTATTTTATCGCAATAACTGTAATTATATTTTAAAGCTCTTCCCACGTCCCTGATTACTGCCCGGGAAGCCATTGTTCCAAAGGTGATGATTTGGGCGACATTGCCTCTTCCGTATTTTTGAGCTACATAATTTATT
>CAYQNN010000082.1:0-2176 GCA_964418955.1 uncultured Candidatus Saccharibacteria bacterium
AAAATGAAAAAATAATAAAATTGGGATTAAAAGAACAAAACTGGCAAATAAATAACTATAGCTTAAATTTTGAACCGAAGGAAATTTAAAAATAACAAACAAACCAAAGGCAGTTATAAAAACGGCCTGCAAAATTTTTGTCAGGGCCTCAAATTCCATTTTTTGTCTGGCTCTTAAAAAAGCGTAGACAATCTCAAAAAAACAAGTAATTGAATTATAAACAGCTAAAATCCAAATTAATTTTCGGATTAAAGGATTTGAAGTAATAAAAAAAGAACCAATAAAAGTTAAAATTATTGTTCCCATAACTAAAAAAATCTTTAAAGTAAAAATGGCCGAGAATTCTTTTTCTCTCTCTTTTTCTCGAGCAAATTCACGGGTAATAATTTGAGATAGACCCAGGTCAGAAAAGATACTTAATAAATAAATAAAAGCAATAGCGAAAGTGAATTTTCCGTATTCATTCGCGCCTAAAATTCGCGCGACATAGATAATTAAAAATAAAGTTAATAATCGGCTTATTCCTTCGGCCAATGTCAACCAAAAAGTATTTTTAAAAATCGTTTGTTTTACAGTTTTATTGCCAAACAGTATTGATTTGATGTCGGTAAAATTATTAACTTTCATTCTTTTTCTTTGATTTATATTTCAAAATTAAATTAATAGCATCACTTTTATGGTATTTTTTTAAAATTTTGGCATTAGGTATAATACAATGGCCGCCTATCCCTTTTTTGGGCGGATATAAAACTGGACGAATAACATTTAGCATTCCTAATTTTTTATAGCCCTCGTTATAGGTTTTATTAAAATCGGCAACCGCTTTTTCAAAATCAACTCCGAATTTATCGCAAAATTTTTCCATTTCTCCGTGCCAGGCAATAATTAAGCCATAATAAGAGGTGGAAAGTAATTTTCCCAACTCGGTCGTCGCGGAGGGATAAAAAATTTTCGTTTTTATTCCCAATCCCTCCAAATGCTTTTTAGCCATTTCCCCGGCTTTTTTATTATCTGCGCCGATATATTTTACGAAGGTCTTTATACCTTGATAAAGATTAGGATGAACTCCCCTAACCGGACTGTGAACAACCCTTTGATAATCTCGGGGCAAGCCAGAAATAATTTTTTGGGTTGTTCCCAGCTCAATCGTAGAATGAATAATTGTCAGTTTCGGTTTTATTTTTCTAATTTCTCTTTTGGTAATTTTTATAAAACTACCACTCCAAGGAATACAAATATGCAAAATATCCACTCCTTTTAGTCCATCGTCTCTGGTTAAGTCCTTTATTTTTGCCTGTGGTGAGCCTGCCGAACCATAGAATTTAGCAATGGCTTGACCTACTTCTCCATAGCCAAATATTCCTATATTTATAAAATTTTTATAATTTTCATTTTTCTTAGCCATATCTTCAAAATCACCACTTCTTGATGGTTTCCTTAGTTTTGTCTTTAACCTTTTTATAGAAATTGTTCTATTTCTTCCGGCCTTAATAATCTGACATCGTCGGCAACGCTGGAAAGGCCGTATGATTGCCCCTTGGGGATACCTACATATTGGACAGTTTTAGCAAAAGCTTGAATCTCCTCAACCGCTGCTACTAAATCAGTATCGGAACTTAATAAATAGGCCATATCGTATTTATCCTTTCTGGCAAACCTAATCATTTCTACAGCCAAGCGAACATCAACGCCTTTTTCGTGATAAGTTTTGTCCGGATGCCGGATAATTTGACCCATAACAATTATAATATTTTGTTGTTGAAGTTTTCCAATAAATTTTTGTTGATTGGCATATAATTGTTCGCTTTTTGGATTATTATTATCGCGTTTTATAGCCCCTAAATAATATCTTGTTTCTATTAAATTATTTGGTTTAACTAACCACTCAGTAAATCTTCTAAAATTAAAATCAATTAAATTATATTTTTCATTAAACTTAGATGATAGTTCTTTTAATTTAAAATAAAAATTACCACCGTCAATAAAGACAAAAGCTCTTTTACTCATAAAAACAAAAACCGCCGTCCCGGTGAACCGAGAAAGCGGTGAGATTAATTATTTTAATTATAGCAAACCAAACGACCCTGTCAAGAGTCGGGCATTGATTTACGTTAATCTTCGCCGATTTATATTGATAATTCTTAGACATTAATTTGTTAAATATTTATGTCTATTT
>CAYQNN010000083.1:0-2103 GCA_964418955.1 uncultured Candidatus Saccharibacteria bacterium
AAAAGAAGAATCATTCCCATAATAAGAACTAATATCCCAATGTATGTGTTTAAAAATGCTTTTGGGATATTTACGGCTATCAAGGCCGCAAAAATAGTAGCTATAATTCCTAAGCCAATTACACAAAAAGAAACCTTAAGGTCTTTGGTTGTTCCTTTTTTGAAAGACTCTCTATAGCCCAATTCAGATAGCTTTTTTCTAATAATCCCGGGATTTTTAGTTTTCAAAGCAAAATTTGCATTTTTAAATCGATGATGGAATATACTTGCTGTAAAGCCCCCAATGGCCTGAGAAAATAAAATAGACGGCACTACTAATAGCGGGTTAAAACCGGCGATAATAAGAGTCGGGGATAAAATAGTTCCGTACATCATACCCATTGAAGCATCAATAAACTCGCAAATAAGAGCTCCAATTATTATTAAAATGATAATTTCTATACTCATTTTTACATATAGCCAAGTTCTCTGAGCCGCTGCATAACATATTCTTTTTCCTTATCCTGAGACCGGCCGCTTCTTTCCGAAATCTGGGTTATTTTTAATTCTTCAATAATCTCGTCTATATTTTTGGCATTAGATTCTACCGGCACCGTAACTTCGGGGTACCCTAAGCTTCGATATCTTTCGCCGTTTTTGGCAAGATATAAGGAATTAAAAGGAATATTTCTTTCCTTAGTGTATTGCCAAACATCCAATTCGGTCCAAGGCAAAAGGGGGTGAATCCTGACATGGGAAGCGTCTTTAAAATCGGAAATATAACTAAAAATCTCTGCTGACTGATTTTCAAAATTCCAGCGAAAATTTTTATCGCGAGGAGAAAAAAATCTCTCTTTAGCCCGAATACCGTGTTCGTCTCTTCTTATAGAAACCACTAAAGCGTCAAATTTCTTCTCCTTAAGCAATTTTTTCAGCGCTTCCGCTTTATTTAAACCCTCAACCGTTCCGGAAATATTGTCTTTCTTATGCTCAACCTTGGCGACTAACAGATTAACTCCCCATTCTTTTATTATCTTGTCGCGAAAAGTGTAAGTTTCGGGAAAATCTTTCCCGCCGTCCATAAAAATTGCCGGAAAGGGAATTTTTCCGAAAAATGCCTTCTGGCAAAGATAAAGCATACAAGTACTGTCTTTTCCCATTGACCAAAGAACAGCCACATTTTTAAATTTTGCCCGGGCTTCGCGAAGAATATAAATACTTTTTTGTTCTAATTGTTGAAGATGAAAATCCATATTTTTTAATTATTAGCTATTGGTTGTAAAAATTATTTTTTTGATTAATTTTTTGTATCCCAAAAAAGAAATTAAATAAACTAAAACGCCGATGGGGACTAAAAAAATCGGGTGAAGCCAGTAAAGCGAAGGCCAAGAAATAGCAAAATACATTATGCCGCTGGAAAAAAGCGCGCCGATAAGAGTTGATAATAATTTTAAATTAAATGGATTTATGGTGGTAAATTTTAAAGTAAATTTAAGCAGTAAAAAAAATATCACAAAATTAGTGATTACAGTAGCGATCGCCGCCCCGTATAAACTAAATTTAGGAATTAAAATTAAATTCAAAATAATATTGATTATTACTCCGCCGAAAACAGCCCAAAAAACTTTTCTTTGTTGGTTTGAGGCAATTAAAACTTGGGTAAAAGGATAATAAAGAAAAATAATTCCCGCCATTATTATTAAAATTTGGAAAGCCAAAACAGAAGGCAGATACCTTGGGTCGTAAATAAAATCAATAATTTTAGAGGCGAGAACTATTCCGCCTGTTATTAAAGGGATGGCAAGTAGGATCGAGGATTCCATCTGATAATTCCATATTTTTTGCAGCCGCTCTTTTGATTCCTTAAAGGCAAGACTTAAAGCGGGATAAAAGCTCTGAGAAATAAGAACAGCCGGGATTAAAGCTATCTTTATTATTTTAGAAGCGGCGTTATACCAGCCAACCTGAATAATTTGTTTAAAATAACCCATCATCGTTGAATCAATTTGATTATAAATAGTGCTAAAGATCGCCACTAAAGCCAAGGGCCAGGACATTATTAAAAATCTTTTCCAAATAGTTTTATCCAAATTAAAAGACAAGGAAAAATTTAATCAGTTGATTG
>CAYQNN010000084.1:0-433 GCA_964418955.1 uncultured Candidatus Saccharibacteria bacterium
TTTCTTTATTTCCATTCTCACCTCTTTTAAAAAAATGAGAAATTTTTTGAGAATTCTATTAATTTTCATTGGTTTAAAAAACAGCCTTTCGGCCATCATTTTTAATGATAGTCAAAAAGAAATTAACTGTCAACCCTTCACCTTTAGCTAAAGGTGAAGGGTCTATATATCAAGATTCTTCACTTTTTTAGCATAGGCCTGAATAAACTTTTTACGCGGCAAAACTTCCTCACCCATTAAAGTATCAAAAATTTCATCTGCTTCTTTTGCGTCGTCAACAGTAACCTGCAAAAGAATTCTTTCCTCAGGACTCATTGTGGTTTCCCATAATTGAGATGGATTCATCTCTCCAAGCCCTTTATAACGCTGGATATTTGGGTTTATTACTTTCTCTTTTTTAAAAGTGTCTAAAACTTTATCCTTTTCATCATCG
>CAYQNN010000084.1:443-2075 GCA_964418955.1 uncultured Candidatus Saccharibacteria bacterium
TCGCTATAGACATAGACAATTCTCTTGCCAGCTTTAATTTGGTAAAGCGGCGGCTGGGCAATATAAAGATAACCTTTTTCAATTATCGGTTCAAGATAACGATAAAATAAAGTTAAAATAAGAGTCCTGATATGGTTACCATCTGAATCAGCATCAGCCATAATAATAATACGGTGATACCTTAATTTATCTATATTAAAATCCTCAGCAATGGCAGTTCCTAAGGCAATAATTAAATTTTTTATTTCTTTGGAAGATAAAATTTTATCCAATCTTGCCCTTTCTACATTTAAAATTTTCCCCCGCAAAGGCAAAATTGCCTGAAAATGCCTATCTCTTGCTTGACGGCTCGATCCGCCGGCTGATTCCCCTTCTACTATATAAAGTTCAGATTCTTCCGGTTTTCTAGAGGTGCAATCGGATAACTTTCCCGGTAAGGCCAACCCCTCTAAAACTCCTTTTCTTAAAACTGTCTCCCTTGCCGCTCTCGCCGCTTTTCTCGCCCGAGAAGACAGAAGGCACTTTTCTATTATTGCTCTGGCGTCCTGAGGGTTTCTTTCTAAAAAATCTGTTAAGTGTTCAGATATAATCTGGTCTACTATTACTTTTGCCTCGGGATTTCCAAGCTTTGCTTTTGTTTGACCTTCAAATTGAGGTTCCTTTATTTTAAATGAAATAACGCCAGTTAGTCCTTCGCGAACATCATCCCCGGTTAAATTATTTTCTTTTTCTTTTAGAATCTCATTTTTTCTGGCGTAATCATTAAGCGTTCTGGTTAAGGCAGAGCGAAACCCTGTTAAGTGAGTTCCTCCTTCTCCGGTATAAATATTATTGGCAAAACTTTCCTCAACGCATTCATATTCCTGGGTATATTGAAAGGCAGCTTCCGCCATCATCCCATTTTTCTCGCCACAGCAATAAAAAGTGTTTGGATGGCGGGGAATAGAACCATGAATTAAATATCTGATATATGATGCAAGGCCTCCTTCAAAATAAAAACTATAATTAGATTTTTCCTTTTCAGGTCTTTCGTCTTTAAAAATTACTTTAATTCCTTTAGTTAAATAGGCCTGCTGGCGTAAATGCTTTAAAATTCTTTTTTGGCTAAACTTAATTTCGGTAAATATCTCGGGGTCTGGCTCAAAAACAACTGTCGTCCCGGTCTGACGGCAAGGACCTATTTTTTTGACTTTTGTTGTCGGTATCCCTTTAGAATACTCTTGCCGATACATAAATCCTTCCCGGCACACTTCTGCCTTCATATATTTGGATAAAGCGCAAACAACAGAGACTCCTACTCCGTGCAAACCGCCGGCTACCTGATAGGCTTTTCCTCCAAATTTTCCGCCGGCATGTAAAGTGGTCATCACTGTTTCCAGGGCTGACTTTTTTGTCTGAGGATGTTTTTCTACCGGGATTCCTCGGCCATTGTCACAGACCATAACTCTATTGTTTGGCAAAAGAATAACCCGGCCCTCCCCTCCATAACCGGCCATAAATTCATCTATAAAATTATCAATACATTCCCAAACCAAATGATGCAACCCGTCAGGACCGGTTGAGCCAATATACATTCCCGGACGCCTTCTGACCGGCTCCAGCCCTTCTAAAACATAAATATCTTTGGCAGTA
>CAYQNN010000085.1:0-2065 GCA_964418955.1 uncultured Candidatus Saccharibacteria bacterium
GTTCTTCTAAGGACAAATCATATAAAAGTTTTGGCCCCCATGGTTCTGCCTGTAATTCAACACAAATCACTTTTTTATTGAAAATCTTATTAATAAGCAGGGCTTTCCTTTGATAAAAAATCGGCGGGAAAGGATAGTTAGTATAAGAATTTAGTTCTTTAAACCAAACTTTCCGGTACATTGTTATTCCGACTATATCTCCGTATTTTGCCGCCTTAAACCATAAGGAAAACTCTCCGCTTTCCGAGATTATCACCGTCTTTTTCGGGTTGAGAGATTTTACTAAATCAATTTCTCTTTTTAGAAATTTTTCGGCAAATTTAGGACATTCCCCAAAAGGAAAAAATGGTTCGTTTTCCACTTGCCAAGCCCAAATGGTTCCGTTATCTTTATATCTATTCATTATTTTTTCAATCAATTCCAAAATCTTGTCTTCTCGTTCTTCTTTGCTAAAATCTTTTGCCCAACCAGGAATATGACATTCCGGCCAGCGAAGAGTTTTCATTCCAATAACTAAAATAATTTTTGCCTCCCTTTCTTTTGCTTGGAAAATCTGCCAATCTAAATCCTCAAAGTTATATTTTCCCGATTCCGGTTCAATTAAATCCCAATCAGCGGATATCTTTAAATTTTTTACTCCCAAATCATCAAGAAGGGCTAAATAGGTTTTTTCCCAGTCCAAGCTAAGATTTTGAGCGTGCCTTTGGGAAAAATTAATTCCCCAGTTAATATTTTCCGCTTTCTTAGGAAAGCCAATAAAAAAATAGCAAATAAATATTAATAATAAAGATAATAAAGATAATAAAAGCATTCTAAAAATTCTCATTTTCTAATTATATCTTATTCTCCTCAGATTTAATAATCCGAGAATAATTCTCGGATTATTAGTTGAAAATTATCCTGACCGCTGAGGACTCTTGGTAAGGTCGGAGAAAATTGGAAATTATTTAATTACTAATCCGTGCCTCTCCGCTCCTTCGGCGTAGAGTTTTTGAATTTGGGCAGAACCAATGCTCGCTTCATATACTCTAACTTCATCTATCAAGCCTGTAAAATTTCCTATTGCATTCATAGCTCCGACATCTAAAGAATGTTTACCAGCCACGATAGTTCCAACGCGATCTTTTGGAGGACAAGCTTCTTTACCATCTATATAAACTCTCATTTTTCCAGAATTATCGCCATCATATGTTCCTAATAAAAAATGCCACTTTCCCGTCTGAAAAAAATTAGAACCAATATCACAGGACAAGCCATCGTTTGGGGCGGGTCCGACAAAAAAAACTATGTCAGAACCATTATGCCCAAGCCCTAAAACTCCTGCTCCATACATTCCATATGGCCTTGAAATTAATATCCAATTAGTATCATCCGTATTTACCCACCCCGACAATGACAAATCGGTTAAATTATCAATGTCAAAATTATTAATATGCATATACTGCCCCTCGCTTAAATTTAAAGCATCGCCTATTATGCCGCCGCCAGAGGTTCCAGCGCCATTCTTAAGTTCGCCGTCTTTATTATTACCGCTAGTGTCTTTTACCGTTCTCCCAACAACACTGTCAAAAGTCCACTCTCCCATAATATAAGCTCCCAAGGCATGATAAACGCTGGCGCTGAATTGGAGAGATACGGTTTCCTTGGCTTTCTCTCTCGCTCCCTTGGTAGCCACTAAAACAACGCTTGATAAAAGAGAAATAATGGCGATAACCACTAAAAGCTCGGCTATGGTAAAACCTCTATTTTTTTTGAAAGTTAAAATAGAAAACATAAAGGTAAAATTTTACAATTTACAAAATAAGATAATTATTTTTAACCAAAAATCCGGAAAGAAAAAGATAATTACTATAATAACAGCGTCTAAGCTTAAAATAATATAGATTAAATCTCTGAGCCAATCAGGTATTTTTATAGATAAAAAAGAGAAAAGTTTTTTTAGCATATAAGATATAATTTGAGTTGTCCGAAACCAGACCCCTCTAAAATCACTTATTAATTGATAGATTATGCCTCTCCGCTCCTTCGGCGTAGAGTTTTTGAATTTGGGCAGAACCAATGCTCG
>CAYQNN010000086.1:0-2062 GCA_964418955.1 uncultured Candidatus Saccharibacteria bacterium
TCAAAGTGTTAGGTTCTAACACTCCTTCGTCGTCCTTCCTCGAACTTAACCCATTATTTTATTTCTAAAGTTGATGGTAGTTCGAATTCTTCCGGGCAGACCTAAAAAGGTCGAAAGACTATAAATTAAAAAATAAAAACAAAATGATTAAGAAAAAAGGTTTTACTTTAATTGAATTGTTAGTGGTCATCGCTATTATTGGAATTTTGGCTTCAATTGTTTTGGTTTCTCTGACCGGCGCCAGAAAGAAGGCAAAAGACGCGGCGATTATATCAGATGTCTCTCAGATAAGAACTTTAGCAGAAGAGGTTTATATGGATAATAGCAACGCCTATACTACGATGTGTTCGAGTGCTACATCGTTAGATACTGCTGCTCTTAATGCTAGCGGTTATGGTAGTCAGCTAGAAACTCTTCAAACCGATGCAATAACAACCCAAGGTGGAACAGTCCCAGGATGTCAAGCTAGTGGGGAGGATTATTGTGTCTATATAACCTTAAATTCTGCTGGTAAATATTATTGTATAGATTCTACAGGTAAGGCCGGAACATTTACTACAGATCCGGCTACTACTTGCAATGGAACAACTTATACTTGTGAATAGTTAGTATTTGATTATTCTGAAAGAAAAATATGTTATGAAGAGCAAAATCTCCCGCTTTAACGAGAGATTTTGCTTTTTTCTTTATCCACAGTTTAAAATTTTCTTTTAAATTTTTTTGTGTTATATTATTTAAAAGAACTAAAATTGAAAAAATTAAGAACAATGTTTTCTCTTAAAAAGTCAGCTGCTTTTACTTTAATTGAACTTTTGGTGGTTATGGCTATTATTGCCATACTTAGTACCCTTACTTTAGTGGCTATTGGCGGCTATCAAAACAAAGCCAATGATACTATAGTTGGAGCTGATTTAAGTCAATTAAGGCAAGTAGGGACGATGATATATACGAGTGATAATTCTTATTTAGCGATTTGTGATGAAAACGATAATACGATTGATAATAACTCTACCGAAGATTACGGTAAGGCCTTAAAATCTATTGAATCAAGCGTGGAAAAAATTCTTGGTCAAGGAACAGTTGCCTGTTATTCCGATGTGCGTCATTACTGCGTCCAGGCGCGATTAATTTCTGGCGGTTATTTCTGCGTTGATTCCACCGGTTTTGCCAATGAAATAGACGATGCTTGTTGCAAAAGCAACAGTATAAATTGTTCTCCCTAATCTAAATATCAAGACTAGAGGTCTTTCCTTTATTTTTTTGTTCTGTTATTTACCCAGCCTCATTCCGCTTCGTTTTTAGCGGGATTTTTTTTGTTTGATTTATCTGATATAATAAAAAAATGGTATTGAGAATATTTTTTTATTTAATTGCCTTCATTCTCGGATTGGTTATCGGGAGTTTTTTGAATGCCGTGATTTACCGCCTTTGGCAAAAGAAAAGTTTTCTGAAAGGCCGTTCTTTTTGTCCCCATTGCAAGCATACCCTAGGCTGGAAAGATTTAATTCCATTGGTAAGTTTTTTAGTTCTGAAAGGAAAATGCCGTTACTGCGGCAAAAAGATTTCTTTACAATATCCTTTAGTAGAAATATCAACAGGTATTCTATTTGCGCTAGTTTTTTGGGTTTGGGGTTTGGGATTTGATTGGTCATTAGGATGCAGCCCTCCGGGGAGTCCGCTTCGCGTCCAGGGGACTTGGGATTTCTTTATTTTATCTTATTTATTGATTATTGCCTCTTTCCTAATAATTATTTTTATTTATGACTTAAAACACTTTATAATTCCTGACAAAGTAGTTTATCCGGCAATTTTTATAGTTTTAGGATTTAGGACTTGGAATTTGATTGGTCATTGGTCATTAGGATTTAGGGATTTTAAAGGATTGGTGAATCCTTTTTTGGCCGCTTTTGGCGCTTCTTTATTTTTTTTAGCTATTGTTCTTATTTCCCGAGGCAGAGGGATGGGGCTTGGCGATGTTAAATTAGCTTTTTTTATGGGATTATTCCTCGGTTTTCCTAAAATTATAGTCGCTCTGTTTTTTGCTTTTCTTATCGGTGCTATA
>CAYQNN010000087.1:0-2054 GCA_964418955.1 uncultured Candidatus Saccharibacteria bacterium
TTTTTGATTTCGAGATTTGTTGCAAGACAAATCTCGAGGCGTTCCATATTTTATTAGAGAATTTTTTGCCCATTACAATATTATCAGCAACAAATTTCATATCTTGATTTCCCATAACCTGGTAGGCGATTCCGAAACGGGTGGCGTCAGCTCCGTATTCATCAATAAGTTTTATCGGGTCTATTCCGGTGCCAAGAGATTTTGACATTCTTTTCCCTTCTTTGGTTAAAATAGTGGCATGGATATAAATATCAGAAAATGGAATTTTTTTCATAAATTCCATTCCCGAAAAAATCATTCTGGCAACCCACAAATTAATGATGTCCCGGGCAGTTGATAAAACATTGGTAGGATAAAAAGCTTTAAGGTCCTTTGTTTTTTTTGGCCAACCCAAAACGGTAAATGGCCATAAAGCGGAACTGAACCAAGTATCCAAAACATCATTAACTTGCTTCGGTTGGCACTTTCCGCAAATTGGACATTTTTTCGGTTTTTTTAAAGAAATAAAATATTTTTCCTTGTTTTTAGTTCCGCTGGAAGCGGGAGGAAATTGGTCATTGGAAGTTCTTCCTGTTTGGCATCGCCAAACAGGAAGCCGGTGTCCCCACCAGATTTGGCGGGAAATACACCAATCTTTTATATTTTTTAACCAGCTAAAATATGATTTTTCAAAATTTCTCGGATAAAATTTTATTTTATTTTTTTTAATCTGTTTTTCTGCCTCCTTGGCTAATTTATCCATTTTTAAGAACCATTGCTGGGAAGGAATTAATTCAATTGTCGTGTTGCAACGATAACATTTGGGGATTTGGTGGAGATAGTCCTCAGTTTTTTCTAAAAATCCTTGTTTTTTTAAATCTTCAACAATTTTTTCACGGGCTTCAAGGACTTTTAGCCCTTGATAAACAGCCGGCGCTTTTTTTGTAATTCTGCCTTTCTCATCAACAACCTGAATAATTTCTAAATTATGATTTAGGCCTATTTTATAATCTGTTAAATCGTGGGCAGGAGTAATTTTAACTGCTCCGCTGCCAAATTTTAGGTCAACTAATCTATCTGCGATAATCGGGATTTCTTTATTAACTAAAGGCAAAATTACTTTTTTGCCGACCAAATTTTTACATCTTTTATCTTTAGGATTTATTGCCACTGCCGTGTCGCCAAGCATTGTTTCCGGTCTTGTTGTTGCCACCGTAATAAAACTTTGAATTTGTTTTGAGGTTTGAGTTTTAGATTTAGGATTTTTAACTAATGGGTATTTAATATACCATAACTTCCCTTTTTCTTCTTTGTATTCCAATTCCAGGTCTGACAGACTGGTAGCGCATCGCGGACACCAATTAATTACTCTTTTTCCCCGATAAATCCATCCTTTTTTGTAATAATATAAAAATGCTTTTTTTACCGCCCGGGAATAGGCCTTATCCATAGTAAATCTGGTTCTTGACCAGTCGCAGGAAGCCCCTAATTTTTTAAGTTGGTCCAATATAATGTTTCCATACTTCTTTTTCCATTTCCAAACTTCTTCTATGAATTTTTTTTGGCCTAAATCAAATCTGGTTAGCCCTTGTTTTTTTAATTGTTTTTCAACGGCGTTTTGAGTGGCGATTCCGGCATGGTCTGTTCCCGGAATCCAGAGAGTTTTGAATCCTTGCATTCTTTTCCAGCGGATTAAAATATCCTGAACTGTTGAGTTTAAGGCATGGCCCATATGGAGCCGGCCGGTAATATTAGGGGGAGGGAGAACTATCGTATATGTTTTTTTTACTTGCCTGGCGGCAGGCAGGTAGTTTTTAGGCAGTTTGTCCGGATTAAAAAAACCGCTCTTTATCCAGAACTTGTAGATTTTATCCTCGACTTGTTTGGGGTTGTAGGTTTTAGGAAATTTCATAATATTTTTAATTCAAGATTATGCCGAGCGTTTAGCGAGGCATGTTCTTATTCTAACATATTTTTAGATTAGCGGCAGTTTTTATATCTTGCCAATTTTCACTTCTACCCATTTTTTTCCATCTGAAATATCCAGCTGCGGCTACCATTACGGCATTATCGGT
>CAYQNN010000088.1:0-2041 GCA_964418955.1 uncultured Candidatus Saccharibacteria bacterium
ATTGGGAAAGATACGATTGATTTCAGGGATAATTATGACGGGACAAGAAAAGAGCCGGTGGTTTTGCCTTCTCCTTTGCCCCAGCTTCTCTTAAACGGTTCTCTCGGCATTGCTGTTGGCATGGCTACTAATATTCCTCCCCATAATTTGTCCGAAGTTTGCCAATCATTAGTTTATTTGATTGACCAGCCGAAAGCAGCCAGCGAGGATGTTTTTCAATTTATTAAAGGGCCGGATTTTCCCGGCGGGGGAGCAATTTATGGGAAAAAAGATATTATTTCTGCTTATTCCCAGGGTAAAGGACCGATTATAGTTCGGGGAAAGGCAGAGGTGGAAGAAAAAGAAAAAAGCAGCCAAAGCCAAATTATAATTACTGAAATTCCGTTTCAGACCCAGAAGTCAACCTTGATTGAACAGCTCGCCAGATTAGTTCAGGACAAAAAAATTCAAGGGGTAAAAGATATTAGAGATGAATCAGACAAAGAAGGAATGCGCATAGTGCTTGACTGCGGCCGCGACGCTTATCCCCAAAAGATTTTAAACCGGCTTTACAAATTCACTGACTTACAAAAAACATTTCATTTAAATATGCTGGCTTTAGTAGACGGAATTCAGCCGAAAGTTTTATCTTTGGTGGATGTTTTGAATTATTTTATCTCCCATCGAAAAGAAGTAATCGTCCGAAGGACAAAATACGATTTGGAAAAAGCCAAAGAGAGCGCCCATATTTTAGAGGGTCTCCATAAGTGCTTATCTAAAATAGATACGGTAATAAAAATAATTAAAGCGTCAAAAAACAGAGAAGAAGCCCAGAATAATTTAATGAAAAAAATTAGATTAACCGCCATTCAGGCAAATGCTATTTTAGAAACAAAATTAGCCGCTTTGGCTAAATTAGAACGAAAAAAAATTGAAGACGAACTTTTAGAAATGAAAGCTAAGATTAAAAAATTTACAGAGATTCTTAAAAGTCCAAAAAAGATAAGAGATGTCCTCAAGAAAGAATTAGAAGAAGTGAAGGAAAATTTCGGCGATGTAAGGAGAACAAAAGTATATAATCAAAAAATTGGGGAAATAGCGGAGGAAGATTTAATTCCTCAGGAAGAAACGATTATTACTTTGACTCAAGGCGGCTATATCAAAAGAATAAACCCTGCCACTTATAAGATTCAGAAACGGGGAGGCAAGGGGATTTTAGGAATGAAAACTTTACAAGACGATATTGTTGAACATTTCCTTTTAGCTCAGACTCACGATTCTTTATTTTTCTTTACCGACTCGGGAAAGGTTTTTAGAACTTTAGCTTATGAAATTCCCGAAGGGACAAGAGTAGCTCGGGGAAGAGGTATTTTGAATTTTTTGGAGATTTCTCCGGAAGAAAAAGTTTTATCCCTGTTGACTATTAATAAGGAGGATATTGCCTTGGGGATAAAGAATCTTCTAATGGTTACCAAAAACGGTATAATAAAGAAAACCGTTTTAGAAGGATTTAAAAATGTTCGCCGCTCCGGCCTGATTGCCATAAAGCTCAGAAAAGACGACTTGTTGAAAAAAGTTGCCAAGAGTACTGGCCAAAATGAAATAATTTTAGTGACTCAAAATGGCCAATCCGTCAGGTTTAGAGAGAAGGAAATAAGGGGAATGGGCAGGACGGCTTCTGGCGTGAAAGGAATTAGACTGAAAAAAAGAGACAAAGTAATAGGGATGGACATAGTAAATGCAAAAGTTAAAAAGCAAAATGAAAAATTAGAAAAACAATATTTATTGGTGGTAACAGAAAATGGATATGGGAAAAGAACTGATTTAAAAGAATACCGTTTACAGGGAAGGGGAGGTAGTGGGATAAAAACAGCTAAAATCACTTTCAAGACAGGAAAAATAATTTTTTCAGCTGTTTTGACCGGCGAGGAAGAAGATTTAATTGTTATTTCTCGGAAAGGACAAGTAATCAGGGCAAAAATTTCAGAGATTGCGGTTATAAGCAGAGCTACTCAAGGAGTGAGAATAATGAAATTAGACCAAGAAGACAAAGTAGCTTCAG
>CAYQNN010000089.1:0-2021 GCA_964418955.1 uncultured Candidatus Saccharibacteria bacterium
ACAGGGCTTTTTAAATATATCCTATGCTTTTACTTCTTCAACCACTTCCTCCATTTTCATTTCTCGCGAGCCGTCAATTAAAATCAAATCTCCTTCTTTAATTATATCTTGAAGCTGTTTTTTTGCTTCGTTAATTTCGTCAAATTGTAAGATATTATCGCCGGGCATATTTTTAAGTTTAGCTCCTTGGGCAATAAATTTAGCTCTTTCCCCAACCGTAATAAGCAAATCTGAAACCTTAGCCACTCTTTCGCCTATTGTTTCGTGCGCCTCAATAGTATATTTTCCAATCCCCAATACGTCTCCTAAAACAGCTATTTTTCTGCCCTTGATATTATTAAGTTTCCCTAAAATTTTCAATGCTTCAAGCATTGAAAAAGGAGTAGCTGATTCACTGTCATCAAGGATTAAAGACCTTTTAATTCCCTCTATTAATCGCATTCTCCCGGGAAGAGATTTATAATCTTTAAGATTTTGAGAGGTTTTGATTAAATTTATGTTATTTATTTCAGATAAAGAGGCAGTCGCCAAAATGCTGTAAATATGCTCCTTCCCAAATAATCTTTTAAGCCAAAAAGGAATCACGCTTTCTCTAAAATTTATTTTAAAATTTGTCCCTTCGGTATCAATATTAATATCGCTAGCTTTAAAATCTGCCCTCTCCTGAAAACCATAAGTTAAAACATTAGCTTCTGTCTCATTTTTTATCTCCCGAACCGTTTCGTCGTCAAAATTCAGAACCAAAAACCCTCTATTCGCCAAAATTTTCGCCAATTTCCTTATTTTGACGGTTTTTTCTCTATCGCCGTCAAAAAAAAGTTTATCTGGAGGAATATCTCCTATATGAGTAACTATCAGGACCGGCAACTTTGATTTTCTTAGATAAAAACTAAATTTATTCATATCTTCGGGCTTTGATAAATCGGATTCAAGCACCAATATCTCTTTCTTCTCGGGATAGAATTTTAAAAGTTGAGAAATAGTCTGAAAAACATAAGAACGGCCCTCCCCGGTTATAAGAATAATTGAAGGTTTTTTAAATAAAAATAAAAGTTTCTTAAAAAAATTTAACATATATTATTATTTCTATGCTATTATTCCTCATAATCCGGAGGTATTTGATAATAATCTATAATATATTTCGCCATTTCTCCAAATATCGGCGTTGCCGAGTATTCAGAACTTGTGGTTTCAGGATTATCAAGTTTCACCAAAATCAAGAGCTTAGGAGCAAAAGCAGGAGCAAACCCGATAAAGCTCTGCCAGCTTTTATTGGCTGAGTATATTCCTTTTTCTGGCACCTGAGAAGTTCCTGTCTTTCCGGCAATATAATAACCGGCAATTTTAGCTCTTCTTGTATAGGGACCGTTTTTCACTACGCTTACCATCATTGCCGTTAGTTGAGAAGCGGTTTTTCTTGAAATAATCCGTTCTGAAGATATTTCGGGTTTAATTTCGGTTATCTGTCCGTCTTTAGAAATTTTTTCAACTAGATAAGGACGAACCAGTTTCCCTCCGTTTGCTATGGCAGAAAAAGCTTTTACTAACTGGATAGGGGTCATTTCAATCCCCTGGCCAAAAGAAGCGGTGGCAAAATTTACCTCATAACCCTTCTTAAATTCTTTGTTTTCAGAAAAAGTTTCGTCCAAATCAATACCACTAGGTTCAAAAAGTTCAAACCGGTTGATATAATCCAAAAATAATTTATGGCCCAGCTGTTTTTCGACAAAAACAGCTCCGCTATTAATTGATTTTTCCAAAACATTGGTCATTGTTTGCTTCCCGAAAGTTCTTTGGTCATAATTATAGATAATATCTTCTCCTATCTTCACCTGCCCGGTATCAATATAGCTCGTTTGAGGAGTAATTTTATTTTGATCCAGGGCGGCGGCCATAGTTATCGGCTTAAAAACCGAACCTGGTTCAAAAAGTTTTTGGGTTATAGAATTTTGAAAAATTTCTGATTTTTCCTCATTAGCATATTCATTATACCGATTTGGGTCAAAATTAGGAAAATCGGC
>CAYQNN010000090.1:0-2020 GCA_964418955.1 uncultured Candidatus Saccharibacteria bacterium
TCTGTAAAAATTCTTTGAGAAACTCAAATAGAATCCCAAATAAAGGAATCGCCAATAAAGCCCCTAAAACTCCCCAAAGTTTTGCTCCGATAATCAAAGAAATCAAAACCAAAGCAGGCGGAACGCCAATAATTTTCTTCATTAATATCGGAGATAAAATACTATTCTCAATTTGTTGGATTATTATAAAAACAATTATAACAAAAATAGCTTTCAGCATTTCTGTCGGGAAGATAATCACAAAAAAGAGAAAACCGGTGATAAAAGGGCCAATATAAGGAATAAAATTGAAAACACCGGCAAATAAAGCTAAAATAGCAGGATACTTCGCGTCAAATATCAAAAGAGAAATATAAGAAGCTGCTCCAACAAACAGGCAAGCTAATAATCTTGCTCCAAACCATCCGGCGATTTCTCTTTCACATCTTTCCCAAAGATTTAAAATATAAACTTCATATTTCTTGGGGAAAAAAAGTGTTAGGGTTCTTTCAACCGCCTTTTCTTCCAGGGAGAGAAAAAAAGCGGTGGTAATAACAAATAGAAAAGAAAAGAAACCTCCAAAAACAATAAATAAGACATTAAAAATGTTATTTGCCATTTTTTGGAGAACATCTCCAAGGCCTTGCATAAAGCTGTTTATATTTTCAAACGCCTGAAGACCGAGTCCTTTTAAAGGAGGGGAAATTTTTTCAAAATACTGGGGAAAGGAATCTAAAAATTGATGTATCTCAGAATTAAATAAAGGAACCATTCGGTAGATTAAAAAACTAAATAAACCCAGGATGCCGAAATAAACAAATATTATTCCGAGAAAACGAGGAATTTTTTTTCTTTGTAAGAAATCAATAGCCGGATTGAAGAGAATAGCGATTGTCAAAGCAAAAATAAACCAAATCAAAATATCCCTAATTGAATAAATCAGGTAAAAACAAACTATGACGATAGAAATCTTAAGAATCGTCCTCCAGGATATATCTAATATTTTTTCATTGTCCATTTTTTATCAATGAAAATTAGCCATCGTCTGCGGTCATCCTTAAATTGATTGCCGCTGATTTATAGCAGATTACCACAGACTATATTTTCAGCAGTTTCTCAAGCTTTTTCTCATTTTTAAATGGCCCGATTAAAGCAAGATTTAATTTTTGGGGCTGGAAAATATCCCGGCTAACTTTCAAAATATCATTAGCTGTAACTTTATTAATTTTACTACAAATCTCCTTCGGGGTCAAAATCTTTTTTTCCTCAATCTCCTGCCCACCGTAAAAAGACGCTTTTGCGTCAGAGGTTTCCAGCGCTAATCTTATTTTACCCTTGAAATGGTCTTTTGCCTTTTTTAACTCTTTTTCCGGCACTTTTTTTTGAGAAATATTTTTATATTCTTTTAAAATACCGGAAATAGCTTTTTCCACCTTATTGTTATCTACTCCGGCCTGAGTAACTAAGGAACCGACGTCGGGGTCGGAGGAAATGGCAGTTTTTATATAATAAGCAAGTCCTAATTCTTCTCTAATTTTGATAAATAAACGAGAACTCATCATTCCCCCTAAAATTAAAGCTAAAATTTCCTGCGTATGTCTCTGGGGATGGAACAAATTATATCCTCTGACGCCCAAACAAAAGTGAGTTTGGTCGGTGCTCTTTTTCTTAAAAAGACATCCTGGTTTTGATTGTTTCTTAATCCTTTGACCATCGCTCAGGATTGATGTTGAGGACATTCGGCTAAGTTCAGTCAAAGCCTTTAACGAGGCATCAATAACTGGAATTTTTTTAATGATTTTTTTATTTTTTATCCTGGAAAAGTATTTTTCTATTTCCCCAAAAGTTCGGGAATTATTAGCAATATCGCCAGCCACGCAAACAACGGTATTCGGAGCGCTATACTGATTTTCCATATAAGAAAATAACTGCTGGCGGGAAATTCCTAAAACACTCTCTTTTGTCCCGGCTATATCCCGACCGGCCGGCTGGTTTCCATATAAAACTTTATTCCACAAATTTTGAACGTAAGCAGCGGGTT
>CAYQNN010000091.1:0-2015 GCA_964418955.1 uncultured Candidatus Saccharibacteria bacterium
ATATCAAATATTAAATATCAAATATCGAAATTATTTTATTTTTGAATCTTATTCTTTTTAAATTTTGATTTGTCATTTTGCATTTTGATTTTTGCTCTCGCTTGCGAGGAACTTGTTCCTTTTTTATTTTATTAAAACGCTTTTCGCCTAAAAATTCTTTTTATCCCTCTTTCAATTTTTGGTTTAGGATTAGATAGCTCTGTTTCTGGACGCAGTTTTGGCTGTTTAGGTTTTATCCTTCCTTCGGCAGAACTTTCCTTGGTTTCTATATTTTTAGCAGAAAGAATCTTTTTCTCGGTTCCTTTTTTTCTTCCGGTTTTCTTAATTTTTTTTGTAGGTTTAATTTCATCTAAAATTAAGGTTATATGGGAAGTTCTCTTTTTAATTTGGTTGGTCATTCCTCTTGACCTTGGCCTCCATCTTTTATATTTTGGCCCTTCGTTGACAATAATCTTGGAAATATATAGGTTGTCTGTGTTAAGATGAAAATTATTATGAGCGTCGGCAATAGCTGTTTTTAAAAGTTTAGCTATCGGCTTAGCCGCTTTCTTAACGGTAAAATTTAAAATCCGTTCCGCATGTTCTACCTTGTCTTTCCGAATGAGATCGGCAACAAGTCGGACTTTTCTGGGAGCTATTCTTAAATAATTTAATTTAGTAATTACCGGCATAACTTCATTTAAACATTTTAACATTTAAACAAAACAAATCAGGATGTTTAAATGTTTAGATGTTAAGATGATTTTGGTTTTTCTATTGTTGTTTCTTTTGCTTTAACTCCAGCTTCTTGCTCTCGCTGCATTTTCCCTCCATGTCTCCCAAATTTTGTAGTGGGAGAAAATTCTCCCAGCTTATGGCCAACCATATCCTCGCTTATACGTACTGCAATATGTTCTTTGCCGTTATGAACTCCAAAATTAAAACCAATCATCTCTGGGACGATAGTACAAGCGCGAGACCAGGTCTTAATTATTGTTTTATCTCCTGACTTCAGATTTTTAATCTTTTCCAACAACCTTTTGTCTATATAGGGACCTTTTTTGATACTTCTAGCCATAAAAATTATCTTTTTTTCTTTCTCCTTTTAATTATATATTTATCGCTCTTCCTTTTCTTCCTTGTCTTTACTCCTAAGGCATGTTTTCCCCAAGGAGTTTTTGGATATTTCAAGCCAATCGGCGATCTTCCTTCCCCGCCGCCATGGGGATGGTCAACAGGATTCATAGCTATGCCTCTGACGGTCGGCCGGCGCCCTCTTAAACGATTTATTCCTGCTTTTCCAATAACTCTATAGCGCCATTCGGCATGGGAAACAACCCCTAGGGTTGCATAACAATCTCCAAGAATCATTCTAATTTCGCTAGACGGCATTTCTAAATTAACATATTTTTCTTCTTGCGCCAAAATCTTGGCAGAGCTTCCCGCTGATCTGACTATTTTTCCTCCCTTGCCGGGCATAAGTTCAACATTATAAACCACAGTTCCTACCGGAATATTCTTGAGCTTCATCCGATTTCCAGTTTTAAGTTCGGCTTTTTCTGCCGAAATTACTTCATCTCCTACTTTTAGACCCTGACCGGCTAACCTATAACGTTTATCCCCATCGTTATATTCCAAAAGAACAATAAAGGCAGTGCGATAAGGATCATACTCTAAAGCAATCGCTTTCGCCGGGATATTAATTTTCTTTTGCCCAAAATCAATAATTCTATACAATTTTTTACTCCCTCCTCCCCGATGACGAATAGTTATCCGGCCAGAACTGTTTCTTCCCGCTTTTTTTTTCAAAGCTAAAAGCAATCTCTTCTCCGGCTTCTTTTTTGTTAATATTTTTGTTGATAATATCTTTTTTCCTATTCTCATACTTTTAACGTGATAACATCTCAATTTTCTGCCCTTCTTTTACCTTGACTATTGCTTTTTTATATCCTTTTCTCCATCCGGTTTGCTTTCCTAATCTCCTTTTTTTTCTATGAACATTAATAATTTTAACATCAACCGCATCAACCCCATAT
>CAYQNN010000092.1:0-2010 GCA_964418955.1 uncultured Candidatus Saccharibacteria bacterium
AAAATGCCTTTGATAAAATCGGTATTACGCTTTCAGCAAGAATGCCAAAACAAAAAAGGCCAAGGCAGGCGGCGGTAAGCCGCGTTTCCAGCCAGCCGAACTGGCCGGTCCCTAAAATTAACCTAACAATTTGGGCGCGTAAAAGAAATACTAAAAAAGAAATTGGAACCACTAAAAAAATAATCTGGCGAAAAGAAGAAGAAAAACTTTCTAAAAACTCTTTTCTTTGGCCGTTTGCCAAAATGCGGGAAAAAGCGGGAAAAGAAGAAACGGCAAAGGAAATTCCAATAAGGCCGATCGGGAAATAATGAAGATTATTAGAAAAATTAAAGACAGTAATGCTTCCGGCAATAAGGGTTGAAGCGATAGCGGTAATAACAATTAAGTTTATCTGATAAGCGGCTATTCCTAATGTTCTAGGAAGCATTAATCTAAAAATTTTTCTAAGTCCGGGACTTTTAAGATTAAAAATCGGCTTATAGCGATAGCCGGAAATTTTAGCAGCGGGAATCTGAATAAGCAAATGGAAAAGAGCTCCTATAATTACCCCGTAAACTAATCCGAATATTCCGAAAACAGGAACTAAAAACAAAATTCCGAAAATAATGCCAAGGTTATATAAAATCGGAGCTAAAGAATAACTTAAGAAACGGTTAAAGTAATGCAAAATTCCGGAAAAAATACTGGATAAGCCGAAGAAAATCGGGCTTAAAAACATTATTCTGGTCAAAGTGATAGTTAAAGCCCTGTTCTCCGGAGAAAAACCAGGAATTATAAATTTAACAATAAAAGGAGTAAAAATTGCCAAAATGCTGCAAATTATGATAAGCAGAAGAAGAAAGCAATTTAAAACATTATTGGTAAGGTCTAATGCTTTTTGAGGCCATTCTGAATCCGGCTCCTTTTTTTTGCCGCCTTCAAAATATTCGGCAAAGACCGGTAGAAAAGCGGCCGTAATCCCCCCGGCGATTAAAATTCCGTAAACGAAGTCGGGAATACGAAAAGCGGCAAAATAAATATCCAGTTCTGAGCCCGCTCCAAAATGACCGGCTAAAAGCCGGTCTCTTATTAAACCTAAAAACCTGCTTATTAAAGCGGAAACCGCTAAAATAAAAGCAGCGAAAGTGATTGTTTTTGTTTGGGAATAAAAAATACGTTTAAGCATTGTTATAATTTATTATCATACTATTTTTCCTTTTGTTTTTCCAGCCCTTTACCTTTGGCAAAAGCGAGGCGACCATACTATTATGGCAGGTTATATAAGATTATATAATTATTGCCAGCTATCTGACAGCTATCTGATTATAATTTAATAATCCATAATTATCATAATTATTCAGCATTACCCGGCTAATTACTCATTAAAACAACCATGGTGTAATTAGTGAGTAAGTGTAATTACCCAATAAATAATAAACAATGAGGAAATAATGAGGAAATAACGAGGAAATAACGAGGAAATAACGAGGAAATATAAATATTATTTTAAAAAGTCAATATGGCAAAATATTACTTGTTGTCAAAGAATAGTTGTCAAAAGCGAAGGGTTGACAAAAAGATATAAAACTGATAATATATAATCGTCTTAGCAAGACGAGTGATCGCCCCGCCACAACTTTCAACTTTATAGATGTTGGCGGGGAGGAAAGTCCGAACACCTATCCACCCCGCTTGCGGGGTAAAAAAGTAGTAGTTCCTAATAAGACTACCTCCCGCTTATAGCGGGAAGAGGTGCGAGCAGAGACGGCCGAGCGCGAAAGCGCGAGGACGTCCCGCACATAAAAATTTATGTGCGGGACGAGTTCCACAGCAATGCGGAAGTGAAACGGCTAAATCCTTGCTGGGTGCAAGAACAAATCCCTTCGACAGGCTCAGGGTAAACCAAGGTACATAACCCAATCGGGTGCTTGGCCCGAGCTTGGCGAGGGCAAAAAAGTAGTTCGCATAGATAGATGATCACATCCCGCTTTTAGCGGGAAACAGAATTCGGCTTACGGTTTTGCTAAGACA
>CAYQNN010000093.1:0-1951 GCA_964418955.1 uncultured Candidatus Saccharibacteria bacterium
AAACAATGTATTTGTGGGCATGGTTCTATTTGTGGCTTAATTTCCCGAAAATTATTCAAAAAGCCGGCCCCCCAAAAATCGTCCGACCGGACGATTTTTGGCGCAACCCTATCCTTACTTTTTTTTCTAAATTATTAATCGCCTTCTCCATCGCTAACTTTGTCGCTTCTAAAATATTAATCCTGTCTATCACTTTTTCTGAAACCTTACCTATCCCCCATTCCACATTCGGGTTATCGGCTAAAACTTTATAAAAATTTTCCCGCTTTTCCGCTGTTAATTTTTTTGAATCTTTGATTCCCTGAACTTGCCAGTGTTTTAAAAATTTTTCTAATATAGGAAAATTAACAGCCGGAATCTGTCGCACAATAACAGCAGACGCCACAACCGGTCCCGCCAGCGGTCCTCTTCCAGCTTCGTCTAATCCAACAACCATTTTGTATCCATTTCTCCATAATTTTTTTTCCTCTCTAAGGTTTGGGTATCTCATTATCTCATAATAGCATAAAATACTACCAGAACTGCTCTTATGGCAAGATTTTATCCGAGGAAGACCTCGAATAAATTACTTGCATTGAAGTTTGGGACAGGGTAGAATAGTATAATATTCTTATGGCAAAGTTTACTCATTTGCATGTCCACTCACATTATTCGTTGCTAGATGGTCTTCCTAAAATCGGCGAGCTTTTGGATTATGCAAAAAAATTAGGGATGGATTCGCTGGCTTTAACAGACCATGGGGTTATGTATGGAGCGGTAGAATTTTATAAAAAAGCAAAAGAAAAAGGAATCAAGCCGATAATTGGATGCGAAATGTATTTAGCAAATGAGGGAATGGAACAAAAAAGACCAAGAATTGACGATAAAAGATACCATTTAGTTCTATTGGTAAAAAATGAAGAAGGTTATAAAAACTTAGTTACCCTTGTTACTAAAGCCCACTTAGAGGGCTTTTATTATAAGCCAAGAATAGACGAGAAACTTTTGGCGAAACACTCAAAAGGCCTTATTGCCTTAACTGCTTGCCTCGCCGGAAAAATTCCCCGTTTAGTTGTGTCGGACAAGATAGAAGAAGCAGAAGAATTAGCTTTAAAATATCAAGAAATTTTCGGTAAAGGAAATTTTTATCTGGAAATTCAAAACCATCCTCATATTAAAGAGCAGGATAAAGCAAACACTGGTATAATTTCTATCGCCAGAAAATACGGCATTCCTTTGGTAGCGACTAATGACGTTCATTATTTAAAACCGGAAGATGCTGATGCCCAAGATACTTTAATGCTTATTAACACCGGCGCCGACCCGAACGACCCGGAAAGATTAACTATAAAATCAGATAATTTTTCCCTAAGAACGCCGGAAGAAATGGCCGAAGTTTTTAAAGACGTTCCCGATGCTATTGAAAATACTCAAAAAATTGCCGAGGCGTGCAATTTTGAGTTTGAACTTGGAAAAACAAAGTTGCCTTATTTTAATGTCCCGAGCGGAAAAACTCCCGATGAACATCTTGAAGAACTTTGCGGGCAAGGAGTAAAAAATCGCTTTGGAGAAGATTCAGGAAAAAAGATTTTGGACAGATTAAACTACGAGCTCTCGGTTATCAAACAAACCGGCTTTGCTTCCTACTTTTTAATAGTGCAAGATTTTGTAAACTGGGCGAAAAAACAAAGAATTATTGTAGGTCCCGGAAGAGGAAGCGTGGCGGGTTCGTTGGTTGCCTATTTGCTAAATATCACCAATGTTGACCCTCTAAAAAATAATCTTTTATTTGAAAGATTTTTAAACCCTTCGCGGATTTCTATGCCGGATATTGACCTTGATTTTACAGACCGAAGGAGAGACGAAGTAATAAATTATGTAGCTCAAAAATACGGAAGAGGCAATGTCGCCCAAATCATCACTTTCGGAACAATGGCTTCCCGGGCAGTAATTAGAGACGTGGGAAGGGCTT
>CAYQNN010000094.1:0-1868 GCA_964418955.1 uncultured Candidatus Saccharibacteria bacterium
TGGGCCGGCAATTGGCAAAAAATTTTTGGAGGAAAAGATACCTTGACTTTTGAATTTAACGGGGGCGAGGAAAATAATTTTAAAGTTCCCTATCTTCTTTGCGAAGATTCAAATGGATGTTCAATTAATTTTTTAGCGTTGAATGAAAAGCAAGAAGGGAAAATTGTTCTTGAAGATTTTAATAAAAAATACATTTCTTTGACTATTATTCCTTCCCTTCAAAATAAATTGTCCAGCTTTGACGGAATAGAACCCGCTTATTTGTTTAACTGGAAAGCGACGATTTCTGATGGAACAGATAAAGAAGCAGAACTAATTAAGCAACTTTTAACTCAGATTGATTATTTAAAGGCGGAAATTGCTAAAGTTAATGCCCAAATAGACGCTATTTTAAATAAAACTTCAGTATCCTGCCAAGGATTTGACGATAATCTCTATTATGGGATGACGGGAAATTCAGAAGTCCGTTGTCTCCAGCAATTTTTAGAAAATCAAGGAAGCGAAATTTATCCGGAAGGTTTAGTCAGCGGAAATTTTCTTTCTTTGACCAAAACAGCCGTAATTCGTTTTCAAGAAAAATATGCCTCGGAGATATTAAACCCCCTTGGATTAGAAGGGGGGACTGGTTTTGTTGGAACAATGACCAGAAATAAAATCAATCAGTTATTATCCGAATCTACAAATTAAATCCGAATCTACAAATAATAGTACTAATTCGGATTATAGTTCTTATGGGTTATGTCTAATGCTGGAGAAAAAGTTTTGCATCCTAAACTTTCTTATTTAATTACAGGTATTTGTTATAAAGTTCATAACGAGCTTGGTCGCTACCTTAACGAAAAACAATATGCGGATGCCTTAGAATATTTTTTAAAGGAAAGAAATATTGATTATTCTCGAGAAATGCCATTACCGCCATCGTTTTCTGGCGAAAAACCAAAAAGAAATATCCCCGATTTTATTATTGAGAACAGGATAATCGTAGATTTAAAGGCAAAACGGTTTATTTCTAAAGACGACTATTATCAAATGAAACGTTATCTTTCTTCTTACAATAAAGAATTAGGAATTATTGTAAATTTCCGAGAATGTCGATTAAAACCAAAAAGAATTTTAAATAGAAGGAATTCGTAGATTCGAATCTTTCTCCATTCGTAGATTCGGATGTCATTCGTAGATTCGGATAATGGTTTCGTAGATTCGGATAATATTTTATTTAATTGTTTTCAGAAATTCCTCCACATTCGTTTTTGATTCCGGCGACAATTCCATAACAATCATAGCTTCTTTTCTCGCTTTGTCATATTCTTCAAGAATTTTATAAACATAAGAAAGGGAAGCATGAAATTGGGAATTTTTTGGTTCAATCTTAATTAATTTCTGATAAGTATCGGCTAACTTTTGGTAATGTTCAATATCTCCTGTTTTTTTAGCTAAACTTGCGTAGATATCTATCAATTGGGAGAGAGCTTTTTTTGATTCAATATTGTATCCTTTTTGGCTCGCCGTTTCCATTGCCTTTGAGGCTTCTCTGGATTCATTCAAACCGATTAAGGCAAGCGCTTTCATCCACCGGCAGCCCCCGTTATTAGGAGCGAAATTAATACATTCCTCAATTTTTTCTTTTGCTTCTTGATATTTTCCGTTTATAAAGTAATTTTTTGCCCAAACAATAAAAATCTCCGGATGTCTCGGGCTAAGTTGCTGGGATTTTTTAATGCTGTTAGAGAACTCTTTGTTCAATTTTTCTTTAGTTCCCGGGTCAAGATTTGGGGTTGATTCAAGATAATTATTAATATAGATGCCAAGATAGAGCCAACTTCTAGTGTAATAAGGCCTTAATTTTGCGCATTTTTCTAAAATCTGAA
>CAYQNN010000095.1:0-1867 GCA_964418955.1 uncultured Candidatus Saccharibacteria bacterium
GGAATTCCAGCTGAAACAGCTATGTCAAATACAAAATTATGGGCTCTGTCCCACCAACCGGAACTGCTTGCGCCCGGCTGTTTTATTATTCCTATCAGGGTAGGGTCGTAAGATTTATCAAATCCAATAGAGAAATTTTCCGGTCCATAGCCCAATAAAGGCCTATCTTTTAACGCTTTAGACGCTACTTTCCAGCCGGAACCTCGGCTTTCCATAACCTTGTTAAGAGAAAAATTTTCAACAAAGGACCAAGTCCTGCCAAAACCAGACCCGAGAAGAGTATTTTTTTCTAAAATTTGGACGAACCGGGGCTGAGTTCTTAACCAAAAAATTCCCAATACTCCCAGGATTATAAATGTGACGGTTAAGATTTTTAGCCAAAATATTTTTTTATTATGCTTTTTTTCTACGGGGTAGAAAAATATAAAAAATATCAATCCAACAAAAAGGCCCAAAAAGACAGCTCGGCTAGCCGCTAATATAATCCCGATAATTAAAAGAAGAAAAGAGACAAAATAAAAAATCTTTTTTTTGTTACTTTTTACAGTTAGTCCAAAAGATAAAGGCAGGAAACTTAGGAGAAGCAGATAAAGAGCGAAAAATATCGGCCCGCCCATAGTTGAAACAACTTGCCCTTGATAAGAAACCATATATTCGCTAAATAATCCGAGCTTTTGGAAAATTGCGATAATTGCCGTTAAGCAGCCGATAATAATAGAGAAGTCCAAGATTTTTTGCCAGTCCTTTCCCCTTAAAATTAAAAAAAGAAAAATAGCGAAGATTATGCAAAGACCGAAAGTTAAAAATCCTCCTCCTCGGTAAGGGCTTCCCCAAAAGCTGAAATGAGGGTCTAAAGAGAAAATTGTAGCTAAAGAAAAAACTCCGAAAAAAGTAACTAAAAGCCAAAAAGGCAAGGCCGGGCCTTGCCGGATTTTACCCCAAAATACTTTAAGTTTATCTTTTTTATGAAAGAGAACTTCCCAAATAAATAAAGAGATTAAAATAGAAAATATAATCCGAAAAATAATACTTTTTGCCCAAGCGGCTGGATGAAATGTTGGTGGAAAAGATAACAAAGGCAGGGCTAAAATCAAAAAAATACCAACTAGGTAAATCCAATGAAATTTATTTGACTTTATTTTATCCATATTTATTGATTTCTGCTTTAATGTATAGTATTATTTATAATACCCTAAGTATTAAGAAAAATAAATAATATATGAGAAAAATTACTCTTTCTAACTACAAAGCGGTTATCTTGGCCGGCGGAAAGGGGACTCGGCTTTATCCTATAACCAGAGAAATTCCCAAACCCCTGCTTCCGATAAATAAAAAACCGATTATCAATTATTCAATTGATTTATTTTATTCTCAGGGGATAAAAGATATAGCTGTTCTGGTCAACTATAACTTTAGAGAAGAATTTAAATGGTGGAAAAAAAGATATTATCCGAAGAATAAACTTAAAATTGTAGAAGAAAAGAAGCCGCTTGGAACCTTTGGAGGCCTTTATCTTTTGAAAAATTGGCTTAAAGAGGAAACCGCTTGTAGTAGAGATATTCGGCCAAGCTCAGTCAAAACTCCTGCCAAACCATTTTTTTTGACTAATGGAGATGAGTTAAAAAAAATAAATTTAAGTAAAATGGTTCAGTTTCATCAAAAACTGCCGGTTTTGTGTACAATAGCTTTAGTTAATGTGCCTGATCCGCAACATTATGGAGTGGTTATTTGCGATAAAGAGGGGAGAGTAGAAAAATTTTTGGAAAAACCGAAAAATCCACCATCAAAATATATTAACTCCGGTCTTTATTTGTTTTCTCCAGAGATTTTAAATTACTTGCCTCGCCGTCGAGCAAACAAGGCGGGC
>CAYQNN010000096.1:0-1855 GCA_964418955.1 uncultured Candidatus Saccharibacteria bacterium
TGGCTATAGTGTAGCGGCAACACTGCTCTTTGTGGAAGAGCCATCGCCGGTTCGAATCCGACTAGCCACCCAATTATTTTAAAATTTATTTCATTTTTTATTTGCTCTTAAAAAATATTAAATTAAAAATGCCATTTTTTAGAAGAATTAAAACTAAATATTTGATTATTATAGTAATAACAATATCTTTTCTTTTTGTCTTTTTCGTCCCCGTTGAAGAGAAAATTAATGAAGGAGTTAATAACATTTTAGGAATAGTAGGATTACTTTTTGCAATTTTAGTAGGTTTTTTTATTACTGACCTTTGGAGTAGATTTCAAAGAATAAGAGAAAATGTTGCCGTAGAAGTAAGCGGTCTCCAAACTTATTATCTGTTTGTTCAAGTTTTAGGCAAATTCCCTCGCCACAAAAAATGGGCCAAAGAACAGCAAGAGCTTATTGATAAATATACTAAAGAATTTTTTTATGTTGAGTGGTCAAATTACGAAAGAATTGACCCTTATTTTAATGAAATTATAAAATCGCTTAAAGAAATAAAAGAACTAAAAACCAATAAAGAAGTTGAAACTTATACTAATTTTTTACCTCTTTTGAATGAAGTTACTACTGCCAGGGAAAAGCTATTTATGTATGGAAAAGACAGATTAAACAAAATGGAATGGATGGTAATTTTATTTTTAGCAGCGATACTAATATTTTCTATATTTTTGGTTCGAACGATTGATTTGTCGTCTCTACTTTTATCAGGCACTTTGATTTCAACCGTGATTATACTTTTATTAATCTTACGAGATTTAAATGATTTAAGTTTTGGAGAAGAGATGGTTTCTTTTGAGCCATACGAGACGATTTTTGATGTCATCGGCAAACCGCGTTTTTATCTTGAAAAAGATATTAAAAACGGTCGGGTTGTTCCCCCAAAAGGTCTGAAATACAGAAGTGCCGAATAACAAAAAACCCTGTTTTAACAGGGTTTTTTGTTATTTATTATAGTTGCGAGTAAAATAGCTCGCTATTTCTTTTCTTCCAGTTTAACTTTTGCTGATATTTCTTTTTTATTCCTTAGGAGCTTTAATCCAATTTCTTCTCCGATTTTGCAACTTTGCAGGATATTTAATAAAGGATTTTTATCAGTAATTTTTTTGCTCTTTGCTTCTAAAATAATATCAAACTCTTTAAGGCCGGCCTTGTCGGCGGCGGAATCCTTTATTATTGCCGGTTCTCCCAATGTTTCTCTGACTATCAAGGCGCCGTGGTTTACCGGCAGTTTGTTTTTCCGGGCTATTTCCTTTGATAAAATAACATATTTTACTCCCAAAAAAGGAATTATTATTTTTCCGTATTTTATTGCTTCTTCCAAATCTTTTTTCGCATAATTAATTGGAATTGCAAATCCAATATTTTGAGCCCCTATTACCATGGCGGTGTTAACTCCAATAACTTTTCCTTCCATATTTACTAATGGTCCTCCGGAGTTCCCGGGATTAATTGCGGCATCGGTTTGGATAAGACCTCTTAGTCTTTCTGACCGGAGATTGAGGTGGTCGGTTGCTTGAATATAGCGCGATAACCCAGAGACAATCCCAGAACTTATTGTATCGGTAAATTCCCCTAAAGCATTTCCTACGGCAATTACTTCCTCGCCCAAATCAATTTTATTAGAATCACCTAATTCCAGATAAGGAATTTTTTTATCTTTTACTTTTAAAATAGCAATGTCATTAATTGGATCGCGGGCAAGGACTTTAGCCGAGTATTTTTTCTTAGGTCCTAAAATTACGGTATAATCGGCTTCCAAGTCTGCTACCACGTGTCTGGAAGTTATTAAATAACCATCGGGAGAAACAATAAAACC
>CAYQNN010000097.1:0-1796 GCA_964418955.1 uncultured Candidatus Saccharibacteria bacterium
AATAAATGGGTATTGATTTTAATGGTTTAAAAAATTTTATAGCTGAGGCGAGGAAGAATACTTATGCCAGAGATGGGAGGCCGGTTGAAAATCCTCTTTTAGTAGATTCAAAACAATTAGAATATAGAAAAGGAGAATTTTTTTATCGGGATATTTATTTTGGTGGTGAAAATAATTTTGCTGGCCAGGAAATTATTTATCAAAATGATAAGTCAATCTGGAGTATGGTTTACTGCGGCTCTGCGGAGCCGCCAGAAGTTACGGATTTTTTAAAAAAGTCATTATTAGACTTATCTGAAAAATGCCGATTTGGTGGGAAGTGCGAATTTAAAGAGAATGATTTAAAATATAAAGACGAAGGGGAAGGAACGTTAGAGCGATTCAGCGGCGGAGAGGAAATATTTTCAAAAGGAGAAAGCGTTTATAAATTAAAATATCAAGGTGGTTTAATTTTAAAATAAACCAAGCAATTTTAGCCAAAAAATGAAATCTTTGGTTGTTTATTATTCAAAAAGTGGAAATACTGAAAAAGTTGCCAAGGCAATTGCCAGGGGCTTGGGGACCGAATTAAAAAAGATTGAAGAAGTGGAAAATGTTTCTCAATATGAACTGATATGTATAGGGACACCAGTTCATGCTCTTGCTCCGGCGAAGCCGGTTAAAGAATTTCTGGAAAAGCTTCCTGATCTATCTGGCAGGAAAGGAGCTGGTTTTTGCACTATGCACGCAGTAGGAGGCAAAAGAACTCTCAGAATTATAAAGGAGAGGTTAGAAAACAAAGGAATTAGTTTCCTTGGCGGTTTTTCTTGCAAGGGCGCAAGCAGTTTTTTTGGCGACATTGGTCCCAAGATTTTTAATAGAGGAAAGCCAAACGAAGAGGATTTAAAAAGAGCGGAAGATTTCGGCAAAAAACTTTTAAACGAAGCTGAAAAACTTTAGAAACCCGCCGTGGCGGTGGAAGCAATCCTGTCCCGCTGAAAGCGGGATAGACAATTTTAGGCAATAATTATAGATTGATAGACAACTTGTTGACAACTTTGAATTTGGGAGATATAATAAAGTTGTCAACTAATTTATTTAGAAATATGGATATCAAGAAATTAATTTTAAAAGAACTATCAAAAAAGAAAAAGATTAAAGTTGCTAATATTGTAAAAGCAACTGGTTTTTCGCGCGCTTATGTAAATAGATTTTTTGAAGAATTAAGAAACGAAGGGAAAATTGTATTAGTTGGAAAAGCCAATAAAGCTCATTATGTATCCGCAAATAAGAATGTTGCCGTAACTGCCAAGAAAAAAATATTGAGTGTTATGCGTATTTTAAGAAATGTTAATCTTTCTGAAAGTGTTGTTTTGGATGAAATTAAAAGAGATACTGGGATTTTTTTAAATTTGCCTAAAAATGTTGTTGCTGTATTGGATTATGCTTTTACGGAAATGTTAAACAACGCTATTGAGCATTCTGGTTCAGAGAAGATTATTGTTAACATGAAGCGGGATACCAAAAGTATTAATTTTCAGATAATTGATTTTGGAATAGGAATTTTTAAGAATATTATAAAGAAAAGAAAGTTAAAAAATGAGCTTGAAGCAATTCAGGACCTTTTGAAAGGTAAACAAACCACAATGCCTAAAGAACATACCGGTGAAGGAATATTTTTTACTTCAAAAGTAGCTGATAAATTAGTTATTCGCGGCTCAAACAAGAAATTGATTTTTGATAATATATTAAAAGATATTTTTATTGAGATTATTTATAAAAATGCCGACAAGAATGTTTTATTTATGATTAAAAAA
>CAYQNN010000098.1:0-1791 GCA_964418955.1 uncultured Candidatus Saccharibacteria bacterium
TAAGGGGAAGAGAAAAAGCGCTTCAAGGATTTGCCCGAGAAAAAATAGAAAAATTTTTGGAAATTTTGAACAAATCAATTCCAATAAAAACAGAAAGGGAGCTAAAAAGACAACCAAGGGGGCTGACAATAATAATCAGTACAGATAACAAAAAACAGGAAACAGGAAACAGGAAAGAAGAAACGAAAGAAAATATCTAAATTATTATCTACTACTTATGAAAACGAGAAAATCAATAAAAAAACGTTTTAAAATAACAAAAACCGGCAAGGTCTTGAAAAGAGCTATTGGCCAAGACCATCTTAGGGCAAAAAAATCCGGAAAAAAAAGAAGGGAAACCAAAAAATGGGTCAAAATTTCTAAAGTTGACGCTAAAAAAATTAAAAAACTCTTATGACTAGGGTAAAAAGAGGAACAATTGCTCATAAACGGAGAAAAAATGTATTAAAACATACTAAGGGATTTCGTTGGGGGAGAAAATCAAAATATAAAGCGGCAAAAGAAGCTTTATTGCATGCCTGGTCTTACGCTTACAGAGATAGGAAAACAAAAAAAAGAGAATTTAGAAAACTTTGGCAAATACGGATTAATTCCGCCTGCCGAAAACAAGGTCTAACCTATAGTAAATTTATTAATCTTTTAAAAGAAAAAAAGATTGAAATTAATAGAAAAATTTTAGCTGAATTGATTAAAGACAACCCCCAGATTTTTGAAAAAATTGTAGAAGAGGTGAAACCAGATTGACAGAATTTTGACAATCGTCAAAATTCTGCCACCCTATTGAAAAGCCGTTCTTTTGAGAACGGCTTTTGGTTTTAAAAATTATTCTGCTGGTAAGGCGCAATCTACACAGAGTTGTTCTCGGGGCAAACCGATTGCTTCGACCAGATCGCTAATAGTATTATAAACTAAACCGTCAATTCCCATTCTTTTGACTCTATCTTTAATCCCTGGACACCGCTGAGCTAATGTTTCTCCCTTTTTGGTGGTTTTTCCCCAGGGACAATGCGAAAGGAGTTCAGGATTTGAAGGCCTAACATGGATTTCAACCTTTATTAAACTTCTATCTTCTGTTTTTACCTCAAACACTCTTCTGATTTTTGGGGCTAAATTTGACTCAATTTGGACTCCTCTCACAACTGAATCTTCACAGATGACTATTATCATCCGGCCGGTTTCTCTTATTGCCTCAGTTATTTCTCTCAAGCCGGTTTCTTCAAGCATTTTCAGAAAGTGATTAATATTCTCTCCACTAATCACAATTTTATAATGGGCTGTTTTTTGCCTTTCTTTCTGAGTGGGCCGTAAAAAACTCCGGGAAAAACCATATTTATGCAAATACTCATCATAAAAAGGTATTCTCTTTATTTTCCCCAGTATTATCTGGCGCACAAACTCCTGATAATATCCAATGGCATGGAAGCGGCCTGAATCAGGAACTGGAATAACAATATGCGGGATAAACCCTTTCTCAATATCTCGGCGAGCTAAGGCAGCTCCTAATCTCTTTCTAACCAAGGAAGCAGGGATTCCGTGAATTATAGAATTAACAAAATCAGTATAAACCCAGCGAAAACTGCAAATCCGGGGGTTGGGAGCTGACATTAAAGATACTCGCTTAAAACTGCCGTTTTTTATTAAAAGAATCTCTCCCGGTTCAATATCTCGCACTAATCTAAATCCAAGATTATCAAATCCTCCCGATTCAACACCAACAGCAATTGCTCCTTTCTTCTCGCCAATTACTAAAGGCCAGCGATAGTTAGGGCAACAAACAGCATAAATTCCTTC
>CAYQNN010000099.1:0-1767 GCA_964418955.1 uncultured Candidatus Saccharibacteria bacterium
AAAATTATTTGGAGTGTAAATTTCCCAGCCATAGCTTGCTTGGCTTTTTTGAGCCAGAAATTCAATAGTAGTTGGAGCAAGCGTGCTAAGAACTTCAACACTTACCTGAATACGGAATTCCGCGAACGCAGTATATCGGATATTTAATCCTCTATTATGCGGAATGTCGTATTCCTTACATAATTGACCCACGAAATCAATTATCGCGCATTGTTTTGCTGTAATGCTGAGATCATGGATCGGTTCCTGTGTTCCTCCACTCCTTTCAACCCTAGCTTTTGTGACTTTAACTTCAGTCATTTTGCGCCTCCCGGGCATCGCGCCCAATTTACTGCCATCACGGCAGAAAGGTTAATAATATAGTTTGAAACGAACTATTTATAGTATACACCCGTATTAAATTTTTGTCAAGGGCTGGCATAAAAAATCTACGACTGTAAAAATTTTCTACTGGGTAGAAAATAATCGCGGTTGTTGCTATTTTTTACCCTATTTTTTTAAAACTTGATATTTGGTCGGAAATAGATTAAAATAATAAAATATGTTAAAAGAAATTATTGATAAATTTTATTTAGACAAACAAAAAGATAAAGAACAGCATCACTTTTATGTTACCGATGCCGGGAAATGCCCCCGAGCGGTATTTTTTAAATTCAAAAACGCTCCCCGAAAAGGAATGGAAGCAAATATTCTAAGATTATTTGACCACGGCGATTATATCCACAAACTTATTATGAAGTCCCTGCTTAGCACGAGGGAAATTCATGTGGTTGCTTCAGAAGTTAATATTCCGCCTCAAGAAATTATTTCCGGAAGGGCCGATGCAATAATCAGCGACGGTAAAGGATTATACGTTTTAGATATTAAAAGCATAAATAGTATGGGCTTTAAATATCTAGCGAAACCGAAAGAAGAAAATGTCAGCCAGCTTCAGCTTTATTTGCATTATTTTAAAATTCCGAAGGGGATATTACTTTATGTCAACAAAGATAATCAGGAGCTGAAAGAGTTTATGGTTGGTTATAATCAATTCTTATCCCAATCTCTTATAAAAGGGTTGACTGATATCAAAATCAATATTGATAAAAATATTGTGCCTTCAAGAATCCCGAGCTATCCAAACGATTGGCAGTGCCGTTATTGTCCCTTTAAGCAGATTTGTATATTAGGCAAGAACGATGAAATAAGCTGGGAAGAACTTAAAACAAAATTAAGGGAGTAATTTTTCCGAGGAGAATAAATTTTTTTCGCTTAGAACGTAAAGCTTATTATTTCTTTGGTTCCAAGATATCTGAGGATTTTCAAAATTAGCCAATTCAACGATATTTATTTTGTCCCGGTCGTCAATTTCGGCGACTTTTATTTTATTCCCGGCATTAAATATTAAATAATGGCTTGTATACCAAAAAATTTCATCAATTTTTTCTGAGAAGCGGGTTAAAAATAATTGTTCTCCGTTTTTTTTCTGGGGTTGGTCATATTTTTTTTCTAAGAATAAAATCCATATTTCGTGGTCATTGAAATAAGCAAGTTTTTTCAAATCTGAAGAGAATTTGAATCCTTTAACAAAATCCGAGATTTTTTGAAAAGATTTATTTTCTAAAAGCAAGTATAAGGCATCGCCTTCTTTTAAAACAATTTGAGAGCCAGAAACTGTTATCTCGTATGCCGTTTCTTTCCTCAAGGAAAGAGGAGTAATGTTTAATTTTTCTTTATTTTTAAAAGAAAAGTTGATTTTAAAAATGAACCCTGAGTTGTCAAGGCAGT
>CAYQNN010000100.1:0-1761 GCA_964418955.1 uncultured Candidatus Saccharibacteria bacterium
CTGCCTCGAATCTGAATAAAATTCGCTCCGCTAAATTGATTCTGGTTCAAATCCCGCACCCTTTCAGCTCGGTATATTTTTATACGGCGGAGCCGTGACAATTAAATTTTCCTTAAGAAATGCCGGCAAAAAAGCCTGAACAAGAAATTAAACAAAGGCTCAGGATAAAACTGAAGGCCTATGACAGTAAAGTGATTGATAATAGCGCTCGACAAATTGTTGAGACTGCTTTGAGATATGGCGCTAAAATTTTAGGACCAGTCCCCTTACCGACAGAAATTCATAAATATACAGTTAATCGCGCTTCTTTCGTCCATAAAGACAGCCGAGAACAATTTGAGATGAGAGTTCATAAGAGATTGATTGATATTTTAAATCCTAATCAGAGCATAATTGACGCTTTGATAAATCTGACATTACCTGCCGGAGTTGATATTGAGGTTAAGATATAAATCAGTACAAATCAGAACGCAGATTAGGCGGATAAAATTAATATATGATAAAAAAAGTGAAATCGTTAAATTTTTAAAAAAGGACAAAATAAAATAATCATAGTCATGGAAAAACCGGGCTGTGCCCGGTTTTCAATTAATAGACATAGAATATGAAGTTTATTTTAGGGAAAAAAATAGAAATGAGCCAGGCGTTTGATAAAGAAGGGAATGTTATTCCAGTAACTTTGATTGAAGCCGGCCCTTGTTATATTACTCAGATAAAGTCAATAGAAAAAGATAAATATAAAGCGATACAAATTGGATTTGAAAAATTAACAAAACAAAAAAAGATTAAAAAACCTCAGAAAGAAAAACCATATAGATATTTAAGAGAATTTAGATATCAAGAAGCAGGAAATAAAAAACAAGAAATAAAAGAAGAGTTAAAAAAGGGCGATAAGATTGATGTTTCGGTTTTTAAAGAAGCAGAAAAAATAAAAATTTCTGGTATTTCTAAAGGAAAAGGGTTTGCCGGAGGAGTGAAGAGGTGGGGATTTCACGGCCAGACAGCTAGCCACGGAACAAAGCATACAGAAAGAACAATTGGTTCAATCGGCTCAATGTTTCCCCAAAAAGTAATTAAAGGTAGAAGGATGCCGGGCAGAATGGGTTCGGACAGGGTAACGGTTAAAAATTTGAAAATAGTAAAAGTGGATGTGGAAAATAATTTATTAGCAGTGAAAGGAGCAATTCCCGGAAGGAGGGGAACATTATTAGAGATTAGAGGATAATTAAGCGAAATGACCAATTTCCAATTCCCTCCCGCTTCCAGCGGGACCAATCAAATCCCAATGACAATGACCGAAATAAAAAAGCACCCGCTGATTTTTAGAAAGAGTATAAAATATGAGTATAAAATTATACAATCAAAAAAAAGAAGAGATTGGAGAAGCAAGATTACCCAAAGAGGTTTTTGATGTAAAAATGAATCCTGATTTAGTGCATCAGGTAGTTTTAGCGCAAATGGCAAATAAGAGGCAATTGATTGCTAAAACAAAAAATAGAGGCGAGGTTCGCGGCGGGGGAAGGAAACCTTGGCGGCAGAAAGGAACGGGAAGAGCAAGGGTGGGTTCAAACCGTTCACCAATTTGGAGAGGAGGGGGAGTAACTTTTGGTCCGACAACAGAGAGAATTTTTAAAAAAAAGATTACTAAAAAAATGAGAAGAAAAGCTTTGTTTATGGTTTTATCGGCCAAAGCAGAGAAAAAATTGCTTTTAGTTTTAGATGATTTAAAAATTGAGAAGATAAAAACAAAATTAGTGAAGA
>CAYQNN010000101.1:0-1680 GCA_964418955.1 uncultured Candidatus Saccharibacteria bacterium
TCCTTTATCAATTAATTCTTTAGCTGTATCTGGGGTTACTAAATCGCCGGGCCTCAGCCGCCTATAAATTTCAACCAAGGCATCGCTCGGATTTTCGGCAAAATCTTTCTCTAAGGTTTTTTCAATATATTTAATTTCTCCGCCATGCTCAATATCCAAAAATGCTTCTTTTATCTGTTTATCATCCCACCCCTTAAACGCCTTCAATAGGGTAGTTACCGCTACTTTTCTTTTCCGGTCAATTTTTACCCATATAACTCCTGCTGTATCTGTCTCAAATTCAAGCCAAGCTCCTCTGTTAGGAATAATTTTTGCTCCAAAATATTTCTTGCCGCGAGTAGTTTGGACGGTAAAAAAAGCTCCGGGAGAACGGATAAGCTGAGCAATTGTCACCCGCTCAATTCCATTAACAATAAAAGTTCCCCTCTCTGTCATTAAGGGGAAATCTGTTAAAAAAACCTCCTGTTCTTTAACCTCTTTTGTCTTTAGATTAACCAATCTCGTCTTAACCCGAAGAGCCGCTTCGTAAGAATCATTGTTTTGTTTTGCCTCTAAATCATTTTTGTATTTCGGCTCATCAAGCTTGTAATCTAAAAACCAAAGCTCAAGTTCCTTTTTAGCATAATCTCTGATGGGAAAAATTTCAGAAAAAAGCTCCTTCAATCCTTCTTTCCAAAACCACTTCCAACTTTCTTTTTGAAGAGATAATAAATAAGGCAGAGTTAAAGAAACTTTCGATTTAGAAAAATTTTTAGTTTTTAAATCTACCATAAAAACTAAAACTAAAATAGCCCAAGCCCAGATAGAGCTACTGGGATAAATAAATTTTTATTTAATTTTATAAGAAAAAAAGAAACAAAGTATGAGTATAGAAAAGAGATATTTAAATAAAATATCTCTATCTTAACGGTAAACAAAAATTATACTAAAAAAATAAATCAAGATTTAGCCTGCGATCCTCACAGACTTTACTAATTTAGATACTATCCCTTTCCCAAAAATTTGTCAACCCTGTAGAAGAAATTTGAATACTTCGTAATCTTAGTAGCTTTGCTATTTTTCGAATTTTCTCTACGGGGTCAACCCTAATGATTATTCCTCCGGCTGAAAAGGTTCCTCTTCTGAATGCTGGTTTTTAAGTTCCGGCTGTTCTTCTTCAATAGGAACTGCCGGCGGTTGTTTTTCTGCTAATCCCGCCAGAGGGCTTTTCCCGGACTTTAAATTACTTAAAATCTGATTGATTTGCGAGTTCCCCGGATTTAATCTGGCAACTTCTTCAAATTCTTTAATCGCCTTGTTGACTTCACCAAGCTGGCTATAACTTAAACCAAGAAAATATAAAGCGTTAGAATAATTTGAACTTAAAGAAACCGCCCTTTCAAGTTCAGCCGCCGCTTTTTGATAATCTTTATTCTGATAATAAGTCAAACCTAATTGAAAGGCCAAGCCGACATCAAAAGGAGCTATTATTTTTGTCGCTTCTAATTTTTGAATTGCCTCCTTCTGTTTTCCTTCTGCCTGATAAGTCATCGCCAATTGAAAATGAGCCGGAGCATAATCAGATTTTAAGTTAATCGCTTCCTCAAACTGTCCTTCGGCTTTTTTCAAAACACTGGCTCTTTCTTCTTTCTTGTCTTCAGACAAAAGCGACGCCTGACCGAGAAAAACAATTCCTTCCTG
>CAYQNN010000102.1:0-1669 GCA_964418955.1 uncultured Candidatus Saccharibacteria bacterium
ATTCCTCCTTGTCCATCTGTTGTTTTCTCCTGTTCAATTTTTATTATTGCTAAATCTTGAACAGGGTCTTTAGCTAAAACTTTTGCCGAAAATTTCTGACCATCCTTGGTTAAAACCGTATAGTCAGCGTCTTTATCTAAAATAACGTGCTTATTTGTTAAAACTAATCCGTCTTTGGAAACTATAAAGCCAGTCCCTCCGCCTATTTCTTTTTTCTCAGTGCCTTTCTGGCGGTATTGAGGAATTTCTAATTCAGGCGTAGGACCAAAAAACTCTTCATATCCCTTAAAAGGACTTTCATAATATTCTTCATAAACCGGCATATCTTTGGAAATAATAATACTGACTACCGCCGGCGAAACTTTTTTTACCGCCTCAATTATTTTTTCTTCTTGGGAAGTTTGAGGAACATATTTAGTAATTGTGTTTTCTTCAACCGTCAGAGGCAAAATATTTATTTTTTTTAAATAATCCTTAACCTGAAAATAAAAAAACCCGCCAGCTACAGCTCCGGCGAAAAAACCGCAGAAAAGAGCAATAAAAATTATGGCTACAATCAAACGGAAATTCTTTTTTGGAGAACCGGTTGATTGCGAAAGAAATTTAAATTTTGGCGCTTTAATTTTTGGCAATTCGTACATAACTTTTTGTTTAAACTCTCTTTATTTATTATTCAATTTTTATTCTATCCCAAAAAAAAGTTTTGACTAATTTGACTAAACTCGGTTTAGTTAAAACTAAACCGAGTTTAGTTTTATTTAGTTTTATCTACCCGGCAATCATTCTGCAATTATTTCTTAGCTTTAGCTCGGCCATAGTGGTTGAATTTATATTTGAAAATATCTGATTTAACCGGACCAATAAAAATCATATGCCCCTCGCAAAATAAATATTTAGAACCGGTTTTCAACCAACCGTCTTTTTTAAATCTTCTATCTGAAACAAATATTTTTGCTGATTTAAAAATGCCGTACTTTCCTAATTTTTTTGCTCTTCTGGCTAAATCGTGGTCCTCGGCTAATTTAATTTTTTCGTCAAAGCCGTTCAACCCTTCAAAAATCTCTTTTTTGATCAAAATCCCCATTGCCGCGTGAGGCAAAATTTTCTCTAATAAAATAATGGGCAAATTATAGAAAAAAGTAAAGAGAAAGGTAGATATCTTCTTTTTTTCAGAAGGCAAAAGGCAGAAAGTGGCAATATCAAGTTTTCTCCGTTTAAATTCTTCTAAAACTTTTCTAAAAATTTTTTTCGGCAAAACAACATCAGCGTCCAAAAATAAAAGTAAATCTCCTCGGGCCGCCTTAACTCCCCTGTTCCGACCCTTAGCAGGCAAGCCGCCGGCTACAATTTTACAACCGTAATTCTTGGCAATTTCTAAAGTTTTATCTTTAGAGCCGGCATCAGCAACAATAATCTCGTAATTATTAAAATCCTGTTTCTTTATTGAGTCCAGCAACAAAGGAAGATGCTCTTCCTCATTCAATGTTGGAATAATAATTGATAACATATCTAAGTTTTAAAATAAATTTTTGGCTTCATTCCAAATCTCCGGCTGATTTTGTTTTTCTTTAAGCCAATACCACCATTCTCCGCCCCATAAATAGAAAGCGTCAAATCCGGTTTTTTTAGCAAACTCAATATTTTTCTTAAATTGTTCCAAATTCATTGT